>JBBQDD010000099.1:0-7824 GCA_038319335.1 Sphingomonadales bacterium | reverse complement strand
GGCGCGCCGATAACGATCGCGTCATAGCTGGCCAATTCCTCAACCGAACCGATCACAGGATGCGCGCTGTCGGTCTTGAAATGCGCTGCTTCCACAACGGCTTGCGGCGCGGTTTCGGGCACGCGGCGGACATCGACCGTAGCACCGGCTGCGCGGGCGCCGTCGGCAACGGCATCAGCCATCTGCTCGATATTGCCGTAGGACGAATAATAGAGCACCAGGACTTTCGACATTGCGTGTCTCCTTCAGGAAAAAATGTGTGGGGCGGGCACCGTCCAGGGGGGATGGGGGAGAATCGATGCCCGCCCCTTCCCGCACCCGCGAACGGGCCCGGAAACGGGGAATGGGAAACGGGGAATGGAGTTATTCGGAATCGACGAGCACGATTTCCGATTCTTCAATCGCGGTGATCGTGAACGTCTGACCGCCGCTGATCGCCGCACCGTCGCGCGCGGCAATCCGTTCGCCGTCAATCTCGATCACGCCGGTGGCAGGCACCAGATAGCCGTGGCGGCCAGCGCCCAGCGTGTAGCTGATCGTCTCGCCCGCCTTCACCGTCGCGGCAAGCAGCCGGGCGTCGGCGCGGATCGGCAATGCGCCCCCCTGATCGCACAAGTCCTCGGCAAAGCCGCTCGCCAGCGTGACGAACTGGCCTGAGCGATCGTCCTTGGGAAAAGGCTTTGCGCCCCAGCTTGGCGAGCCGCCCAGCCGCTTTGGCTCAATCCAGATCTGGAAGATTCGCGTCGTTTCCGGTTCCAGATTATATTCGGAATGGCGCACGCCCGTCCCCGCGCTCATCACCTGCACGTCACCCGCTTCAGTGCGCCCGGTATTGCCGAGCGAATCCTGATGGGTAATCGCGCCGGAACGGACATAGGTAATGATCTCCATGTCGCGGTGCGGGTGCGGCGGAAAACCTGAATTGGCGGCAATCTCGTCATCATTCCACACGCGGATGCTGCCCCAGCCCATCCGGGCGGGATCATAATAATCAGCGAACGAAAAATGATGGCGCGCATTCAGCCAGCCATGATCGGCATGGCCCAAGCTGTCGAAAGAACGCCGGTCGATACGGGTGGTGGTCAACATCGGAACCTCCTTTGGATGCGCCCTAGATAGGGATGCCCAACCTCGCGTAAATAGAAACGATGGAAACTAATTGTTTCTCATTATAAGCTAATGCTCGAACAGGAGAGCGACATGCGACTGCCGGACCTTGAAGCCTGGGCGATCTTTGCCAGCGTGGTTGAGCACCGATCCTTCAGCGGCGCGGCCGATGCGATCGGGCTGTCCAAGGCCACGGTGTCGAAAGCGATCACGCGGCTGGAAACGCATCTTGGCCAGTCGCTGTTCCACCGCACGTCGCGGCGGCTGACGCTGACCGAGAATGGCAAGCTGCTCGCCGAGCGCGCGGCGCGGATGCTGGCCGAAGCGAATGCCGCAGAGGAAGCCGCGCACGACGCCGCCACTGCACCTGCCGGGCTGATCCGCGTCGCCGCGCCGATGACGCTGGGGCTGCTGCACCTGACCACGCCGATCGCCGATTTTCTGGCAGCGCATCCGGCGATAGAGATTGATCTGCACTTGTCTGACGCCAAGGTAGATATCGTGGCCGAAGGGTTCGACATCGCGGTGCGGATCGCCAACCTGCCGGACAGTTCGCTCCGCGCGCGACAATTGGGGCCGATTACCGCGCATGTCGTCGCGGCACCTGCCTATCTGGCGCAGCGCGGCACGCCCACCCACCCGGCGCAACTGGGGGAGCATGCCTGCCTGGCCTATACCAACGTCACCGGCCCCTGGCGCTTTACCGGGCCGGACGGGGCAGAGGTGGCGGTGCGCCCGGCCGGGCCATTTCGCGCGAACAGCGGCGACGCGCTGTTGCCGGTATTGCGGCAGGGGCTGGGCATTGCGGTGCTGCCCGATTTCATCGTGGGCGGCGATCTGGCGGCGGGCACCCTGGTCGCGATCCTGCAGGATTGGCACATGCCCCTGGTCGCGCTCCACCTGATGACGCCGCCCGGTGCATTGCGGCCCGCGCGGGTAGAGGCGCTGCTGGCCTTTTTGAGCGATCGGCTGCGCCCGATGTGCCGGCAAGCGCAATCTTGACTCGGTGCGACTCGTGGAGTCAGGCCGATTAATCTCAAATTAACCTTTTACCTTCATCACTGATCAGGTTAATGGAATGTGCGTGAACGCGCCGAGCGACTGGGGATGTTCGGGGCTGCAATGAACAGGGGAACTGCCAGATGCGCGTGCTGCTGATCGAAGACGAGCCCACGACCGCCAAAGCGATTGAGCTGATGCTCTCTGCCGAAGGGTTCAATGTCTATACCACCGATCTGGGCGAAGAGGGCCTCGATCTGGGCAAGCTGTATGATTACGACATCATCCTGCTCGACCTGAACCTGCCGGACATGCACGGCTATGACGTGCTGAAAAAGCTCCGCGTCGCCCGGGTGCAAACGCCCGTTCTGATCCTTTCCGGCATCAACGAAATGGACTCAAAGGTTCGCTCGTTCGGTTTCGGCGCCGACGATTACGTCACCAAGCCATTCCACCGCGAAGAACTCACCGCCCGCATCCATGCGGTCGTCCGCCGTTCCAAGGGCCATTCACAGTCGGTCATCCGCACCGGCAAGCTCGCCGTCAACCTGGATGCCAAGACCGTCGAAGTCGATGGTGCCCGCGTCCACCTGACCGGCAAGGAATATGCGATGCTCGAGCTGCTATCGCTGCGCAAGGGCACCACGCTGACCAAGGAAATGTTCCTGAACCACCTGTATGGCGGCATGGACGAACCCGAACTCAAGATCATCGACGTCTTCATCTGCAAGCTGCGCAAGAAGCTGAGCATGGCGTGCGAAGGCGATAACTACATCGAAACCGTCTGGGGCCGCGGCTATGTGCTACGCGAGCCGGACGAAGTGCAAGAAGCCGCCGTCGCATAGGCGCGGGCACCACGAACAACCGGGGGAAAAACCCGCAGCTTTCCGGATAGGGGGCTGCGGTTTTTTTGTGTGGGGGCAGGCGTTCGACGGGCAACGCGCCCGCCCGCGTCAACGGGGCCGGAGCGTAACGTCTCGTGCTGTCAGAGGGCGTCCGTCCAGGGCGCGTACTGCCATCCGCTCGACCGGCACACCCGTGGCGCGGTCCAGAATTTCCATTGGTTCGTGACCGGCGCCGAACACCCACCGATCGCCCCATTGCAGCAACGCCACGACGACCGGAAACAGCTCTCGGCCCGCATCCGTCAACCGGTAAATGCTGCGATCAACGCCCTCACGGTTCTGATGTTTTTCAAGGATGCCCGCATCGGTCAACCGCTGAAGGCGATCCGAGAGCACCGTCTTGGCGATGCCCAGCCCCGATTGAAACGCCGAGAACGTCCGGGTGCCATAAAAGGCGTCGCGCAGGATCATCAACGCCCATTTGTCGCCAATGATATCGACCGTGCGGGCGATGCTGCAATGGTGCGTTTCCAGCGAAGTGCGTGTCATGCCGTGGCCTTGTATAATCCGGATCAAGCATCGCTATGCGCCACCACGACAAGTTTCAATTCTGGATGGCGGTTGACATTGGCCTGATATTTGGTATCTTAACGATACCAAATAAGGATGCAAGCCATGCCCATGATCACAGTCGAATACACGTCTGGCACTTTGAATGCCGAACAAAAGGCTGATCTGGCGGAAGAACTGACGGCCATCCTTCTTGAAATCGAAGGCGGCGGCGATACCCCGTTCGGGCGCGCGGGCAGTTCGGTGCGGTTCCGCGAGTTCGCGCGCGAGGACTGGTTCGTCGGCGGACGCAACGACGACAGCTATGTTTCGAACAGCGGGCTGTTTCTAATCGAGATTTACGTTCCCGAAGGCTTGCTGGACCAGGATAGCAAATCGCGGGCACACCAGGCGACGTCCAATGCGGTGGCCCGCATGGTTGGCGCCGCAGCGGATGAGCAGCGCTCGATCTGGGTTCAGCTGTTCGAATGGCCCGAGGGCTCACTGGCCAGCAGCGGCCACACCGCAAGCCTGTTCGGTATTGCCAAACGCGCTGGGCACCCAGCGGATCACCCGGTTCTAACGTTCCCGCGCGCTTATTTCAGTGCCAAGAAACGACTGTGTGATGCGCATGGCTTTCCCGAAAACACCAGCGGCAAAGCGCTCAATCCCTATTGATCGGGTTACGGACCGGATTTGCGCGATGGCGCTAAATTACTTTGCGAGATGGCGCTAAATTACAACGCCCCCCTACTCCGCAACCTTGCCCCGCTCCCCACTCCAAACCTTCTGCCCGCCGATCCACGTCTCCGACACCTTGGTCGCCCGCAATTCGCTGGGGCTGGCGAGTAACGGATCGCGGTCGACGATGATGAAATCGGCCCATTGTCCGGCACCGAGCCGCCCGAAATCCTTCTCGGCAAAGCCTGCATAGGCGGCATCCATCGTATAGGCGCGCCAGGCGGCTTCGCGGCTGATGCGTTCCTGCGGTTGCCACCCGCCAAAGGGCTGGCCGTCCGCGTCTGACCTGGTGAAGCCCGCCGCCCAGCCCGCGAACGGATCAGGGCTTTCGACCGGGTAATCCGTGCCGAATGCCAGCACTGCGCCGTCGCGGATCATCGTCGCCCAGGCATAGGCACCCGCCAGCCGGTTCGGCCCCAACCGCGCCTCTGCCATCGTCCTGTCGCTGGTTTCGTGCACCGGCTGCATCGATGCGATGATGCCGTGCTTACCGAACTTGGCGAGATCGGCGGGATCGACCACCTGCGCATGTTCCACCCGCCAGCGCCGATCGCCCTTGTATGTTTCCGACAGGTCGGCAATCGCATCCACCACCTGCGCGTTCGCCTTGTCACCAATCGCATGGACCGCGACCTGATAGCCATCCATCGCCGCGCGGCTCATCAGGTTGCGCAGCACATCATCGGCCAAAAAGCCCGCGCCCGACTGGCCCGGTGCGTCCGCATAGGGCGCCTTCAGCCACGCCCCGCGTGATCCCAGTGCGCCATCGGAATAGAGCTTTACCCCGGCCAGCTTCAGCCGCCCGTTATACAGCCAGGGCGTTGGCCCGATGCCGCCGATGCGGATCGTATCTTCCACGCCGGCCCCATAGCTGATGATGCGCACCCGCAGCGATCCGGCATCGCCCAGCCGCCGATATGCCATCCAGTCGTCAAGCGATGTGCCCATGTCCGCCGTCGCGGTGATGCCATAGCTTAACAGCATCGCCTGCGCCTTCAGTACCGCGGTGCCGCGTTCTTTGGGCAAGGGCTTTGGCACTGCCTTCAGCACCAGCTCCTGTGCCGCGTCCACGAACACGCCATTGGGCTCCGTACCGGTCTTTTCGATCCGCCCCCCGGTGGGCGATGCGCTTTTGGCGGTGATGCCCGCCGCCTTCATCGCGGCGCTGTTCGCCCAGCTGGCATGGCCATCCGCGCGCGACAGCCAGACCGGACGATCGCTGACGACGCCGTCCAGATCAGCCGCGGTGGGGAAGCGCCCCAGACCCCATTTTTCCTGGTTCCAGCCGCCGCCCAATATCCATTTCTTGTCCGGATTGGCCGCGACATAGGCCGTGATCATCGCCTTGGCCTCATCCAGCGAGCGCGTGCCCGACAGGTCAAGCTCCAGCGCGCGAAAGCCGAGTTCCACGACATGGCCATGCGCGTCGACAAAGCCGGGCATCAGCACTTTGCCCTTCATATCGGCGCGCCAATCGAGCTTGTCGGGGCGCTTTTCGCCCTGTTTCAGCAGCCGGGCGACATGGCCGTCGGGCGTCATCAACAGGCCGGTGAACCGCACCACCTTGCCGTCGGCATCCAGCGTGATGCCATCGACATTGTCGACCAGCGCATCGGCAAAGGCAGGCGTGGCGATGGTTGCCAGCAACGCGGCGAGCAGCAATTTCTTCATTTCGGCATTCTCCGCACCAGCGAACTCGTATCCTGGCGGCCACCGCCGATTTTCTGCACATCGGCATAATATTGGTCAACCAGCGCCGCCACCGGCAGGCTAGCGCCGTTCTTGCGCGCTTCATCCAGCGCCAGCCCCAGATCCTTGCGCATCCAATCCACCGCAAAGCCGAAATCAAAGCTGTCATCGGCCATGGTCTGCCAGCGATTGACCATCTGCCAGCTTTGCGCGGCCCCGCCCGATATCGCTTCGAACACGCGGGCCAAATCAAGCTCGCTGGCCTGCGCAAAACGCAGCGCCTCACTCAACCCCTGCAGCACGCCCGCGATTGCGATCTGGTTGACCATCTTGGTCTGCTGGCCAGCGCCGGGGGCGCCGACATGCACGATGCGTAGCGCATAGGCGGCCATCAGCGGCTCGGCGCGCGCCATCGACGCGGCCGATCCGCCGCACATGATGGATAGCTTGCCGTTTTCCGCACCCGCCTGCCCGCCCGATACCGGCGCATCAACCACCAGAGCGCGCGCCGCGGCCAATCGCCGGGCGATATCCGCAGACACGGTGGTGTGATCGATAAACACCGCATCATCGCGCATGGCCGCAAACACACCGTCGCTGCCCAAAGTCACCTGCGCCAGATCATCATCATTGCCGACGCACGCGATAACCGCATCCTTGCCAGCCGCCGCCGCCGCCGGGCTATCCGCCACCGCGCCACCATGTGCTGCCACCCATGCCTCTGCCTTGGCACGGGTACGATTATAGACGGTCAGTTGGTGCCCCGCCGTTGCCAAATGCCGGGCCATGGGGCCACCCATGATGCCGGTGCCGATGAATGCGATCTCTGCCATAGATCTGGCGCATAAGGCGTGTTCCTTCGCTGCGCCAGATGGTCTAGGTGCCGGGGCTATGGCTACTGATCCCGTCAGCGCGCACACTGCGCCGCAAACCCCAACGGCGCTGCCCGTTTCGATCGACGATATTCGCACCGCCCATGCGCGTATCGCCCCGTCGATCGTGCGCACGCCGACGCTGATCAGCCATACCCTGTCTGCCATGACCGGGGCGACGGTGTATCTGAAGTTCGAAAACCTGCAGTTCACCGCCGCCTATAAAGAACGCGGCGCGCTGAACACTTTGATGCAGCTTGATCCCAAGGTGACAGGCGTGATCGCGGCATCGGCGGGCAACCATGCCCAGGGCCTTGCCTATCACGCCCACCGGCTGGGCATTCCGGCCACCATCGTGATGCCCACCACCACCCCGACGGTGAAGGTGACGCAAACCGAAGGCCACGGCGCCAACGTGATCCTGTTCGGCGAGACATTTGACGCCGCCTATGCCCATGCCCGCGAGCTGGAGGCAGTGCGCGGCCTGACGTTTGTGCATCCGTTCGACGATGCGCGCATCATCGCCGGGCAAGGCACCGTGGCGATTGAAATGCTGGAGGATGTGCCTGCGATCGACACCATCGTCACCCCGATTGGCGGCGGCGGGCTGATTTCGGGCATGGCGACGGTAGCGCGCGCGAGCGGCCGGGCGATCGAGGTGATCGGCGTTGAGGCCGAGCTGTTCCCATCGATGTACAACCGCATCAACGGCACCGACATGCCCTGCGCCGGCGACACGCTGGCAGAGGGGATTGCCGTCAAGGAACCGGGCCAGATCACGGCGACGATGGTGACGGCGTTGGTCGACGACATTTTGCTGGTGAGCGAACGCAATCTGGAAAAGGCCGTCAGCCTCCTGCTGCAGATTGAAAAAACCGTGGTGGAGGGTGCAGGCGCGGCCGGGCTTGCCGCCCTGCTCCAGCATCCAGAACGATTCGCTGGTAAAACCGTGGGCATCACGCTGTGCGGTGGCAATATCGACACCCGCCTGCTCGCGAACGTGTTGCTGCGTGATCTGGCAC
>JBBQDD010000098.1:0-7831 GCA_038319335.1 Sphingomonadales bacterium | reverse complement strand
GCAAACCCTACAAGATAGATAGGATTTGTGGGGAGAAAGCCGACGATGAGCCGGTTATGGAATTCGGCGAGGCGAGTACCTAGATAGCGCCAGAGACCAAAGGGGATTTGGCCATGATGCGCCGCCTGACTGCCTATCTTGATTCGATCAAGGCCCGTGATCCCGCCCCGCGATCGCGGTGGGAAATTTTGCTGTATCCGGGCGTGCTGGCGCTTGGCCTGCACCGCGTGGCGCATGCGCTGTACGGGGCGGAGCTGTTTTTCCTGGCGCGGTTCGTGAACCATTTGTCACGGTTTCTGACGGCGATCGATATTCACCCGGGTGCTGTTATCGGCCGCAATTTCTTTATCGATCACGGGTTTACGGTGATTGGTGAAACCGTGGTGATTGGCGATAATGTGACGATCTATCAATGCGTTACGCTGGGCGGCACCAGCCCGGACAACGGCGTTGCAGGCAAGCGCCACCCGACTTTGCTCGACAACGTCATCATCGGGTCCGGCGCGCAGGTGTTGGGGCCGATTACGGTTGGCAACGGCGCACGGGTGGGGGCCAATGCGGTTGTGACCCGCGATGTGGTGCCCGGCGCGGTGATGGTCGGTATTCCGGCCCGCGCTACGATGGTAGAGGGCGGACGCAGCGACAAAAGCTTCGTCCCCTATGGCACGCCCTGCAGCGAGATGTTCGATCCGGAAACGCAGAAGGTGGAATTGTTGCGGTGCGAGATTGAAACGCTCCGCAAGCGGCTCGACGAGCTGCTCGCCGCGAGCGACGGCATGACCGGGGAGCGTCGCGACCGCGCCTGATGGGGACGGTAACGCCCTTTCCGGTGCCCGCCAGCCGCATGGCCCCGCAGGTCGGCTTTGAACGCGCTGAATTGACGCGCATTCTCGATCTGTACGGGCGCATGGTCGCTGCCGGCCATTGGCGCGACTATGCGATGGATATGGGGCGCGATGCGGCTATATTTTCCGCCTTTCGCCGCGCCACCGAACGCCCCGAATTCCGCATCGAAAAACGCCCGGCCCTGCGCGCGCGCCAGGGCATGTGGGCGCTGGTGGGGGAGGGCGGCGCGGTGCTGAAACGCGGGCATGATCTGGCCGCAGTGCTCGCTCCGGTCGAACGGCGGCTGGTGAAGCTGGTGGCGGATTAGCGCATCGCGCCTATAATCGGCCCTGCACCCATCACTCCGGCGCATGAAACCAGCGCATAAAAAAAGGCCCCGGTGCCGTGGGGGCACCGGGGCAGGGGGCTTCGTACCGGCCGAATGGCGTTACGCCGGCACTATCGTCTGCACAGGGGGCAGTCGATTCTTCAGGCCACCGAGCAGCGCGACGACAAGGCCGCGCATCTGGTGCCAAAATACAGAAAGGGTGAGCAGTGCAGAGCCGATCACAAAGGCCGTCAGCGATGCGCTGAGTTCAACAGCACCGGCCCCCTGGAACAGCGCGTACATGGCGTACAGCACATAGACGAGGCTGGAGACGAGCAGCGCGCGACGATCAACCGCCAGCGCGACAAAGGCAAACACCAGATACAGGCCGATCACGATCGCCGCCTTGGCAACATCGACATTCTGGTCGAACACGCCGAGCATCTGGAACACCGGATGCGCAATCAGCGGCGCAGCCGCCAGGTGCAGCCAGAACGCCACGTCCGAACGGCGGGTGCGGCGTTCCTTGTCAGACATGTCCCATGCCATCGCGACCGCAAACACCACCACGCCAGCGCCCAGCGCGATCGGGTAGATCGCATCCTTGGCGGCGGGAACGGCAGCCAGCGTCAGCGCGATTGCCATGCCCACCAGCGCAATCGCGCCTGCGGCCACCGTGATCGGCACCATGAAGCGGCGCCAATGCGCCCAGGCCGCGCCGGCGGTGACCAGCGCGATGCCGGCACCGATAATGGCATCGGTACGGTCCGGCAGGTCCGGCTGCAGCGTCACCAACCCGCCGACCATCGTCGCGGCAACCCCGCCGACAAACGCCAGCAGCAACAAGATGCTGGGCAAGGCCATGCGGCGGCGGCGCGTGAAATATTCCGCCAGCAGCCAGGCCGCAACGGCCACGCCAGCACCCCCCAGCGCCGGGGTGACCATGCCGCCAATCTGGGCGATAGCGGTGAGCGAAAGCGACAGGGCGATCGCGACGAAGATGTCGTTGAACCCGGTCAGCAGCTTGAAATGTTCCTCATCCACCGCCGGGGCTGAACGATCGCTGGCGGTGTAGTTTCGAAACGCGGCTGCCACCTGGGGTGTTAGCACCCCAGCGGCCACCGCGCCGTCGATATCGCTTTCGCTATACATGTTGATCCTCCCGTTTGTGACGGCAGGATAGCATGAGTGTGTTAGCGTTTCAATACACCACGTCAGATGCGGCCCAAAACGCGCTCAGCCCTGCGGCACGGCCGTGGCGCGGCTGCGATGCGCCCGGCTGGCCATGAACACCACTGCACCCGCTGCGGCGGCGATGATCAGCGACAGCCATGATTGCGGGTCGCTGCCCGCGATCAGCGCGGTGCAGGTGATCGTGGCGGCAGCGATGGCGGCCATGCTGCCGGGCGTGGTGCGGGTGCCCGCTCGGCGTTGAATCACCGGCAGCGCGGCGATGCAGCCGAGATAGACAATCAACCGAGAGGCGACGCTCAGGATCGCCAGCGCCGCAAACCCGCCGCTGAGCGACAGCGCCACCAGCGCCAGCATGATGAACACCACGGCATTGCGCGGCACCGCATTGGCGGCATGCACCCGGCCCAGCCAGGCGGGCAGGCCCCCCAGCGCCTCCATGGCGAGCAACCGGCGCGACAGGAACAGCATGTTGTTGGTCACATTGGCGAAAATCGAAACCGTTGCCGTCGCCAGCAGCATCGCCGCACCGGCTGCCCCCATCAGCACCGCCGCCATTGCGGACAGCGGGGCCTTGTCCGTCGCGCCGGGCACATAGGCGGTGGCGACATAGCCCCAGGTCAGCAGCGCATAGAGCAGCGCCACACCGACAAATACCGCCAGCAACGCCCGCGGCAGATCGCGCCGGGGGTCGCGTGCCTCGCCCGCCAGCGTCAGGCATCCTTCGAACCCGGTAAAGGCATAGGCGGAAAGCAATGCCGCTTGCGCGAGCGACCAGTGCGCGGCGGGGTGCGACGCGCCGGCATCCGCAACCAGCGCTGGCCCGGCCAGCACCACAATCAACGCCAGCGGCAGCAGCTTCATGATCGAAAACACCCCCAGGGCACGCGCGACGCCGCTGGTGCGGTTCAAGTTGAGGATGAAAATCAGCACCAGCGCGATCAGCACGATGGCGGCGTGCGCCGCCGCGCTTTCCGCCACCGGCCCCCAGCCGCGCAGCGCGTAATCGGCAAGCAGGTTGACGTTGGCAGCAGCAGAGGCGGAGGTGGATAGCAGCTGCATCCAGCCGATCTGGAAGGCCGCCGTCTTGCCGAACGCTGCCTCCACATACAGGATCGGCCCTCCCGTGCCGTCAAACTGCCCGGCCAGCCGCATCATCACCAGCACGATCGGCAACATCGCGGCCCCCACCAGCAGCACGATCACCGGTGCCCAGCCGCCCGCATTGGCCGCCACGCTGGCCGGCAGGCCGAAAATCCCGGCACCCACCAGCCCGTTCAGCACCATCGCGGTCAGCCCCCAAAGCCCGACACTGCGCACAAGCGCGCCATTGCCGGTGGGGGTGGGGGATGCGACCATGGACGACAAGGGTCGCACAAAGAAATCGGCGACGCAACGCGGGCGGGGAGGCTGGTTTTAGTCTCGTTCAAGCGCACCAACACCGCCCGCCGGCGATGGCGGCGGATAGGGCATGATCAGCGTGCCATCGGGTGCTGCCGTAAACGCGACCTGGGTTGGATTGGCCAGCGCGATACCCTCTGCCGCCAGCCGTTCGATAATGGCGATGCCAATGTCGTGCCGCGCCTGGAAAAACGGCGCGAGATCGGGCGACAGCGAATCGAATTCCACCAGAAAATCATGGCTGCTCGCCGCGAAGTTCAGGAACCCGGCATGAACGAAATGGTGGCCATCCCGCTCGATCACATCCTGCAGCATCGCCGGAATAGCGCGCAGCCGATCGGCAGGGGTGGATGCCGCAATGCCGATGGTGAAGCTCACCCGGCGATAGCTGCGCTGGGTGATGTTCTGGATTTCCTTGTCGAGCAATTGCTTGTTGGCGATGATCCGCTCCTCGCCGGTGCCCGATCGGATGCGCGTTGATTTCAACCCGATTTCCTCAACGGTGCCCGTCGTCGTGTCATACGCGATCACATCACCGCGCCTGAACGGGCGATCAAAGATGATGGCAAGTGCGGCAAACAAGTCCGCAAAAATGCCCTGCGCCGCCAGCCCGATCGCGATGCCGCCCACGCCCAGCCCGGCGACCAGCCCGGTGATGTTCACGCCCAGATTGTCGAGCACGACGATCAGCGCGACGGCAAACACCGCAAAGGTCACCAGCAGGCGGATGATGCCCAGCGCGCTGTTCAGCGCCTCGCCGCTCGCCCGCCCCGTGCCGGTGTGTTGTTCCACCGCGCCTAGCACCAGTTCGCGCAGCCAGATCGCCCCCTGGAGGACCATCGCGACCGTAAACAGGCTGCGGATCGTGGTAATCACGATCAGCGGCGGATCGGCCAGGTCAGCGACCAGCCGGATGGCCGCAATGATGATGAACAGGCTGCCGGTGCGCGCCAAGGTGCGGCCCAGCACTTTCCACCAGCCGATCTTGCCGGGGCGATCGCGCTCACACAGCTTGACGCTGAACCCGCGGACCAGATGCAGCACGACGATGCTGATCCCGGCAATCGCGCTCGCAATCAGGATGCGCACCCAGTGTTCCTGCAGCCACACCAGGCTTTCGGCATAAAAGGCGATGATATCGATATCGTATCGCGGGGTGCCGATGATCGGCGCGGCCTGGTTGCCGGTCGTCATAACTCGTCCCGTCATGTTCGTTCCTGTTGCATGCGGTGCGATGCCGCACGCCGCCCGGCAAAGCCAATGTTTTTACGGGCCAGTGTTTTGATGCCGTGGGCGCTGCGCCGTCGGTTCGGTTCGTCGGGTGTAATGCGCATTGTGTCGCTTCGTTCCGGAACGCCCCGCCGCACCGTCGGTTGAACTGGTCGGCTTTGGAGGAGATTTCTGATGAACGATATTACCCATGCACGCGTCCTGATGTTGGCAACCGACGGGTTCGAGCAATCCGAATTGTTCAGCCCGCGTGATGCGCTGATGGACGCAGGCGCGCAGGTGACGCTGGCGTCGATCGCGCTCGATCCGATCCAGGGAATGCTGCACGCCGAAAAGGGCCTGACGATCACGCCGGATGTCACGCTGGATGATGTCGATGCCGATGAATTCGACGCGCTGGTGCTGCCCGGCGGCCTTGCCAATCCGGATGCGCTGCGCCTTCAGCCGAGGGCGCTGGAGATCGTCCAGGCGTTTTTCGATGCCGACAAGACGGTCGCGGCGATCTGCCATGCGCCGTGGCTGTTGATTGAGGCTGACGTGGTGGATGGCCGCCGCGTCACCAGCTGGCCGTCGCTGCGCACTGATCTCGACAATGCCGGGGCTCATACGGTCGATGAAGAAGTGGTGGTGGACGGCAATCTGATCACCAGCCGCAAGCCCGATGATCTGCCCGCTTTCAACGCGGCATTGATTGAGGCCATCGGCGTTCAGGTCAGCCAGGCGGCATAGCCCGCTGCGCCGTGGCCAGGGCAGGGGGTGGCACCATATTGCAGGCCGGATCGCGGGCGGCGGCAACGCCCTTGCGGAATGGCTGCCACCCCGCCTCTGCCCGGCGACGCCCGACATAGGTATCCAGCCCGATTTGCGCGCCGATCAGCATGTAGATGAACGGCTGGAACGCGATGCCCACAAACGCCGCGCCGAGCAGATACACCACATGCGCGCTTTGCAATGCGCTCGCCAAGGGGGCAATCCACGCTTCGTCAGCGCCGGCCTTTCGGTAGCGTTGGCGCAGCACTTCCATGCGGAAGACGCCGGCCAGATTGATGATCAGCCACAGCGCCAGCCCGGGATAGCCCTGTTCGCCCAGCATCTCGAAATAGCTGCTGTGATAGGCGCGGGCGTGATCTGATTCAGCGGTGCGCTGGATCGATATATTGCCGCCGCTTCCCTCCACCTTCACCGTTTCGAACCGCAGGTCGTTTTGCAGATATGCATCAAAACCCCCGCCGAACGGGTGCGTCTTGGCGTAATCGATCGTCCATTTCCACACCGCGACGCGGGTGGAGGCCGATGTGTCGCTTTCGTGGTTCTGGATCGTCTGCATGCGATCAAGGAAGGATTGCGGCAGGAACGGCATCGCGACGATGGGTGCGGCCGCCATCAGCGCCAGATACATCACCCGCCGCTTGGCATCGCGCAGCATCAGCAGCGCCAGCAGGCCGATGCACACCAGCCAGGTGCGCGCCGACGTGCCGACCGGGATCAACAGGCACGAAAAGGCCAGCGCGTAGCAAAACGCCTTCACTTTCCAGTCGGGGCGAAAAATCGTCCCGTGCCGGGCAAACCACAGCACCAGCGGCACGATGCAGACGGCGACGGTGGAAATGATGCTGCCTTCGTACAGGCCGCTATTGTTCGATACCATCAGGTTCAGTTCGCCATATCCGCCGCCTGAAAACAGCGTCTTGATGCCGCCGACAATGACGATCGACGATGCCGACAGAATCATGAACAGCAGCAGCGATTCAATCCGCAACTTGGTGCGCAGCGTCAGCGGCAGGAAGATCGCAAAGGCCAGCGCCTTCCACACCCAGTCCCATTTGCCCATTGCCTCAATCGGAAAATCGGCGTTGCGGGTGGTGATCGCGCAATAGATGAGCAGCAGCAGGATCAGCAATTGGCGCGGGGCAACCCGGGTGTCGCGCTTGTCATCGAAAATCAGCCAGGTGCCCACGGCGGCCATCACCGCGATCAGCGAAATCGGGACGCTGTTCAACAGCATATAGGTCAGCCGCTGGGGCGACACGATGTCGATATAGACATAGGCCAACACGAACACGAACGGCCGCCGAAACCCCAGCCCGAACAACGCCACCAGAAAGCCGATAAAGGCCAGATCACGCATCCGGCTGATCCCCGGGATGCTTTTCGGCTTTGCGGTTGCCGGGTTCCCGATTGCTGGGCTCAAAATCCAGGTCGGCGCGGCGCATCAGCAGGAACGCGGCCAGCATCATCAGCCCATGCGACAGGCCAAGCGCAAAATTGTCGATCATGCCGCAAGCCCTTTCCCGCCGATGCATCACCCTGGCGCTGGTTGCCTTGCGATACGCCTGACCGGGTTGACGCGGCGTTAAACACTCTTGTGCCAACACACGCTCACGATGCGCATCCTCCATATCCTTGATCACGGCTTGCCCCTGCAAAGCGGCTACACCTTTCGCACCCGCGCCATTTTGAAGGCGCAGATGGCGCGCGGCTTCGCCGTTGCCGCCGTCACCGGGCCGCGCCACGGTGACTTTGCTGCCGCCAGTGAGAGCGTCGACGGGATCGATTTCTACCGCACTGCCCCGCCAAAGCCCTGGGCCAGCCCGTTTGCGGAGCTGCGCGAAATCAGCGCCTTTGCGCGTCGCATCAAGCAGGTGGTGCGCGAATTCAAACCCGATATCCTCCACGCCCATTCGCCGGTGCTTGATGCGATGGCCGCACGCCGCGCCAGCCGCCGCTATCACGTGCCGCTGCTCTATGAGATTCGCGCCTTTTGGGAGGATGCGGCGGTGGGCAATGAAGCTGGCACCGAAGGATCATGGCGGTATCGCGCCACCCGGGCGCTGGAAACGCGGATGGTGAAAAGGC
>JBBQDD010000097.1:0-7888 GCA_038319335.1 Sphingomonadales bacterium | reverse complement strand
ATCCGGTGCCCCATCACCGTCAGCGCGCCAAAGTCATGCTCGCCATAGGGGTCGTTCGCAGGCGTAAAATCATCAAACGCAATCACCGCCTCGACGATTTGCGGGGCGATGCGATGGCCGAGGCTGCAAACGCCATGAGTGACAAACATCTGTCCGCCTTGCCGGGATTGCCTCAGTCGATCGTTCAATAGCCGAATACGCTCAATCCGCTCCGCCTGCGTGTTCTGGGCGCAATCGTCTTCACCGTGAGAATCCATTTTCCACGTCCCTTCTTGATGTCTGGGTTTTGAAAGTTGGTTAGGGCAGCCTCAGAGGAGGCTGATCAGCTTTCGCTGGGCGTCGCGATCGCCTTCGATGTACCGTTCGGTGGTAGTCAGGGCTCGGTGTCCGGCAAGCTCTTGAACGTCACGAAGTGACCCACCGGTTTTGCTGATGATGCGTGCCGATTGTGTGATGAATGTTCGACGGCCCGAATGCGATGAGCAGCCGTTAAGACCTAGTTCGGAATAGGCGTCATGAAACCAGTTTACGATACTGCGGGGCCTCATGTGCCCACCGCGCTCCGACAACACGACCGGGCCATCGCGCGGAGAGCCCAACGATCGGTGATATTGGGTCAGCGCTTCCCGCAAACCGGGGTGTATGGGGATCTGTCTTCCGCTGCCATATTTGGCGATATGTTTGGAGACAAACAGGTGATCGGCAACGCGTCCCCTGGTGGACAGAGCCATGGGCCATGTCAGACCAGCAATCTCGCATGCTCGTAGGCCCGCCTTGAAGCTCAGCATAACGATTGCGGTATTTCTCAGTTGGTGTCGGTGTCGCGCTGTCAGGCCCAGCAAACGGCGCACGTCTGCTGGGTCCAGCACCCTGGCGGGTTGCTTCTTCATAGTTCAGTCCTGTGATGGAGTTTCGCGGGCAGCTAACGGCTTGCGCAACCGCAAGGTAGCAAAACCAGCCGCATTCGTCAAAGAATGTATAAATATCAGATATTTATGGAAAGTTGAGACCGCTTAGATGCGACTGTTATGAGTCAGGAAAATTCACCTAGCAATGGCTGTCTTCATTGGGATCACTTCGGCTCCGGCCTTCAGCGATTCCAGATAATCGCTCCACCACTGAGCCATACGCACGCGTTCGTCCCAATGCAGGCCGCGGTGGTATGCACCGCGCGTCGCATTGCTCTCGCCATGGGCAAGTGCCCGTTCGATGGCATCTGGGTTCCAGAGGCCGCTCTCATTAAGCAAAGTTGAAGCCGTGGCGCGAAGCCCATGTGCCGTGACTTCATCTTTGGTGAAACCCATACGTCGGAACGATCCGTTAATGGTATTCTCTGACATCGGACGCCTATCGCTATACGCGGATGGAAAAACATATCGTCCATGACCAGTAAGCAGTCTCAATTCAGCTAGGATCAGGACCACCTTGGGCGAAAGCGGCACGTCGTGCTGGCGACGGGCTTTCATCCTGCCAGCCGGGATACTCCACACGCCTTTCCATAAATCAAATTCTGCCCATTCAGCATGTCGAAGTTCACCAGGGCGAACGAACACGTGCGGCGCAACCTGCAACGCTAATTTGGTGATCGGACTGCCATCATAACCCTCGATCGCGCGAAGCAGCTCACCAAGTTTTGCGGGCTCGAGGATCGCAGCATGGTGACGCGCTTTTGGGGCAATCAGCGCTCCGTTCAGAAGTGCGGCAGGATCAGCCTTACAACGGCCTGTCGCGACGCCGTACCGAAAAACGCGGCTCGCAAACGATCGACACTTTTTTGAGGTTTCCAATTTGCCTTTGGCTTCGAGGCGCTTCAGCGCGGCTAGCAGCATTTGGGGGTCCACATCAGCAATGGGCATTGAGCCGATTGCGTGATCGAGCTGTTGTAAAAACCACCTAGCTTTGCTGATCGTGGCTATTGCTCGCCCTTCGCCAGCCATCTTCGTATTTATATATTCGACGGCGATGTCATGGAATGTTGTGGCTGCACTCAGCTTTGCGGTCGCCTTAGCCCTTTTGCGTTCAAGCGAGGGATCAACGCCCCCCTCTAGCAGGCCACGTGCCTCGTCCCGGCGAACACGGGCTTCCTTCAAACTGACTTCGGGATAGGCCCCCAGAGACAGCTTTTTTTCCTTTCCTAGATGCCGAAACTTGACGCGCCACAGCTTGCCGCCGCTGGGGGTTACCAACAGATAGAGACCCTTCTCATCAGAGAGTTTTCGGTCTTTTTCTATGGGCTTGGTTGACCGGACAATGGTGTCTGTCAGGCGCATGTGGGGGCCTTTTCGGGAAATATGAGGCTGATTTGGGGCCCAATACGCCTAAAGGCCCCCACAAAGGCCCCCGTTTCGATGCGATTACACACGACCATCAGCGAACCATCCCGAACTGCTCGAGCTAGTTTATCGCAGAAAACCGGGAGTTTTTCAACCTTTCGCGCACATCGGCGAACAGGTGTTGGTGCCCAGAAGAGGACTCGAACCTCCACGCCCTTGCGAGCGCCAGCACCTGAAGCTGGTGCGTCTACCAATTCCGCCATCTGGGCCCCAGAGACTTCAACATCAGGTAGGTCGGGCGCTCTAGGGGAGCGCGGGCCGGGTTGTCAATCGCGGGTTACAGACTTTTGGTCAGCCTTGCCGTTTGGCTGCGCCCCCGGCAAAGAACCCGCAAGCGGAACCGGGGATCGATAGCGGGCACGCGCCGATCAACCAAGCAAAGGGCGACACGGTGATGAAAGACAAGCTCATCACGCTGATTGGCGGCGGTGGATTTTTGGGCAGATATGTCGCGCAGGCGCTGCTGGCGCAGGGTGCGCGGGTGCGGATTGCCCAGCGCGATGTGCGCAGCGCTGAATTTTTGCGACCGCTGGGGGGCCTGGGGCAGACGCAGTTCGTGGCGGTGGACGTGCGCAAGCCCGATTCGCTGGCGCGCGCGCTGCAAAACAGCGACGGCGTCGTCAATCTGGTCGGCATATTGAAGGGCGATTTCAAGGCGTTCCAGGCGGATGGCGCGCGAAATGTGGCAAAGGCAGCGCACGCGGCGGGGGCCAGCGCGCTCGTACACATATCTGCGATTGGCGCTGATCCGGCATCGCCATCCGACTATGGCCGCACCAAGGGCGAGGGCGAGGCGGCAGTGCGCGAGGCCTTCCCCGGCGCGACGATCTTGCGGCCATCCATCGTGTTCGGGCGCGAGGATCAGTTCGTCAATCGCTTTGCCGGGCTGATCACCTCAGCGCCCGTCGTGCCGGTGCTGCGCGCGGGAACACGGTTCCAGCCGATCTATGTCGCTGATGTCGCCGGCACCGTTGTCGCCAGCCTGGCCGATCCTGCGCGCTTTGGTGGCCAGACATTCGAACTCGGCGGGCCGGATATCATTTCGATGGGCGATTTGGTGCGCTGGATCGCCAAGGCGATCGGACGGCACCCGGCGATCGTCGACCTGCCGGATGCAGCAGGATCGATGATCGCATCGCTCGGGTTCCTGCCTGGCGCCCCCATCACCCGCGACCAGTGGCGGATGCTGCAAAGTGACAATATCGTCGGCCCGGGGGCGGCGGGCATCGCCGCGTTCGGGATTACGCCCGCCCCGCTGGTGAGCGTCGCGCCGGGTTGGTTGGTGCAGTATCGTCGCCACGGACGTTTTTCGAGCGACGCAGCGGCCTGAACCGGGCTAGGAGGTTCGCCCGGCCGAGCAATCGCCACTGCCGCCGCCACCGCCACAGGGGGAAACGTGTCCGACCTAGTATCGATCATCCTGCTCGCCATTGTGGAAGGGATTACCGAATTCCTGCCGGTTTCCTCCACCGGGCATCTGATATTGGCGGGTGCGCTGCTAGGCTATGATGATCAGCGCTGGCAGCTGTTCAATATCGTCATCCAGCTGGGCGCGATCCTGGCGGTGGTGGTGCTGTATTGGCGGACATTCTGGGCGGTGCTGATGGGGCTGGTGCAGCTGAACCCGGTGTCGATCCGCTTTGTGCGCAACCTGCTGATCGCGTTTGTGCCCGCCGTCGTGGTGGGGCTGTTGTTCCTGAAGCAGATCGAGGCACTGTTACTCCAGCCCATCGTCGTGGCGGTGGCGCTGATTATCGGCGGGGTCGCGATCCTGATCATCGAGCGGCTCATCAAACCCGGCACGACAACGGGCATTGCCGACGTGCCGGTGCGGACCGCGATCGGCATCGGGCTGATGCAATGCCTGGCGATGATTCCCGGGGTCAGCCGGTCGGGCGCGACGATCATGGGTGCATTGTCGCTGGGGGTTGATCGGCGGACCGCGGCGGAATTCAGCTTTTTCCTCGCCATCCCGACGATGCTGGGGGCGACAACGCTGGAACTGATCCGTCACCATGACGATCTGCAAGCCGCCAACAGCATCGGCGTGACCGGAATCGCAATTGGATTTGTAGTGGCGTTTGTGGTCGCGCTGCTGGTGGTGCGGTGGTTCGTCGGCATCGTCAGCAAATATGGTTTCGGGCCATTTGCCTGGTATCGAATCATCGCGGGGAGTGCCGCGTTGATCTGGTTGCTCAACAAATAGGGCCGGATCGGTTTCATTAAGCGCAATTCGGCTTCGATATTGCTCAATTTGACCCGATAGCAACGGTTTTGGGTAACCTATACTGTCCTATAATTGTAAAAATGCGTGACTTGCTGCTTTGCGTGGCGTAATCGACCCTCGATAACCGGGGATAGTCGATGGCGGGTGACACAATGCTGCAATTTGTCGGGACGGCGCAGGCCTATCCGGCCAAGCGCACGCCCGATTTGCGGGCCGCAGATTTTGACGAGATCGCCAACCGCTATGCCGCGCCTGATGGCGAAGAGCAGGCCGGGCGGTGCTCGCAGTGCGGCGTGCCCTATTGCGCGGTGCATTGCCCGCTGCACAACCATATCCCCGATTGGCTGCGGCTGACGGCGGAGGGGCGGCTGCGCGAAGCCTATGAGCTCAGCAATTCGACATCGACCATGCCCGAGATTTGCGGCCGCATCTGCCCGCAGGACCGGCTGTGCGAGGGCAATTGCGTGATCGAATTTTCGGGGCACGGCGCGGTGACGATTGGCGCGGTGGAAAAATTCATCACCGATACCGCGTGGGACAATGGCTGGGTGGAGGCGCTGGTGCCCGGCCCGCCGCGCGGCCAATCTGTCGGGATTGTGGGCGCCGGGCCAGCGGGGCTCAGCGCGGCGGAATATCTGCGCGTGCTTGGTTATGACGTGACGATTTACGACCGGCATGATCGGGCGGGCGGGCTGCTGACTTACGGCATCCCCGGCTTCAAGCTGGAAAAGCCGGTGGTGATGCGCCGGATTAATCGGCTCGCCGCCGCCGGAATTGTTTTCCAGCAGAATTTTGAGGTGGGGCGCGATGCCAGCCTGGATGATCTGCGCGCGGGGCATGATGCGGTTTTGATTGCTACGGGGGTGTACAAGGCGCGGGAGATAAAGGCGCGGGGCGTGGGTAGCGAGGGTATTGTTGAGGCTTTGGACTATCTGATCGCATCCAATCGCAAGGGATTTGGCGATGATGTGCCCGCGTTTGACAGTGGCGCGCTGGACGCGGCGGGCAAGCATGTCGTGGTGATCGGCGGCGGCGATACCGCGATGGATTGCGTGCGCACCGCCGTTCGCCAAGGCGCTGCGTCCGTCAAATGCCTGTACCGGCGGGACCGGGCGAACATGCCGGGATCGCAACGCGAAGTCGCCAATGCCGAGGAGGAGGGCGTCGAATTCGTCTGGCTCGCCTCGCCGCAGGGCTTTGAAGGCGACGGGGCCGTCAGCGCGGTCGGGAGCAGCCGGATGCGGCTGGGCGCGCCCGATGCCAGCGGCCGCCGCTCGCCCGAGCCTGAGCCCGGCAGCGAGATGCAGCTGCCCGCCACCCTGGTCATCAAGGCGCTGGGTTTTGACCCCGAGCCGCTGCCGGTGCTGTTCGGCGCGGCTGACCTGGGCGTCACGCGCTGGGGCACGATCCGCACCGACAGCAAGACGATGATGACCAACCTGAACGGCGTGTTTGCCGCCGGAGACATTGTGCGCGGCGCAAGCCTGGTCGTCTGGGCGATCCGCGATGCCCGCGACGTGAGCGAACGGATGCACGCCTGGTTGAAGGCGAAGGCCAGCGCAGAAAGGAAGGCGGCATGACCGCGACACCGCAGGAACGCGCCCGCATCGCCGAACACGGCATGTACCGGCCCGACATGGAATCCGACGCATGCGGCGTTGGCCTGGTCGCGGCGACGGATGGCAAGCCGAACCGCCGCGTCGTGCAATCGGCGATCGATGCGCTGAAGGCAGTGTGGCACCGGGGTGCGGTGGATGCCGATGGCATGACGGGTGACGGCGCTGGCCTGCACGTCGACTTGCCAATCGCGTTTTTTGAAGATGCCGTGGCGCTATCCGGCCACCGGCCCATGCCGAACCGGCTGGCCGTCGGCATGATCTTTCTGCCGCGCACCGATTTATCCGCGCAGGAGGCGTGCCGGACGATCGTCGAAAGCGCGATTATCGAGGAAGGCTATACCATTTACGGCTGGCGGCAGGTGCCGGTCGATGTCTCCGTGATCGGGCAAAAGGCGCAGGCGACCCGGCCCGAGATCGAGCAGATCATGATCGCCGGTCCGATGCCCGATCAACAGACGGCAGCCGAGTTCGAGAAGAACCTGTATCTCGTCCGCCGCCGGATCGAAAAGCGCGTTATCGCCGCCCAAATCCAGGGCTTTTACATCTGCTCGCTCAGCTGCCGGTCGATCATCTACAAGGGGCTGTTCCTGGCGGAGAGCCTGTCGGTATTCTATCCCGATCTGCGTGATCTGCGCTTTGAAAGCCGGGTCGCGATTTTCCACCAGCGTTATTCCACCAACACCTTTCCGCAATGGTGGCTGGCGCAGCCGTTCCGCTGCCTGGCGCATAATGGCGAGATCAACACGATCCGCGGCAACAAGAACTGGATGCTGAGCCACGAGATCAAGATGGCGAGCCTGGCGTTCGGCGAGCATTCGGAGGACATCAAGCCCGTCATCCCGGCAGGCGCGAGCGACACCGCTGCGCTGGACGCCACGTTTGAGGCAATCTGCCGGTCGGGCCGCGATGCCCCCACCGCCAAGCTGATGCTGGTGCCAGAGGCGTGGCAGGCGAATGCCGAGATGCCGCCGGCGCATCTGGCGATGTACGAATATCTCGCCAGCGTGATGGAGCCTTGGGATGGCCCCGCGGCGCTCGCGATGACCGATGGCCGCTGGGCGGTGGCCGGCATGGATCGCAACGCGCTGCGCCCGCTGCGCTATACCCGCACCGATGACGGCCTGCTGATTGTCGGTTCCGAAAGCGGCATGGTGGTGGTGCCGGAAACGACGATCATCGAAAAGGGGCGGCTGGGGCCCGGCCAGATGATCGCCATCGACCTGGACGAAGGCGTGGTGCTGAACGACCGCGCGGTGAAGGACCGGATCGCGAGCGAGGTCGATTACGCCGGCATGATCGGCAAGTTCATCGGGCTGGACGATCTGCCGGTTATGCCCGGCGCGCCCGTGCACAGCTATCCCCGTGCCGAGCTGATCCGCCGCCAGATCGCGGCCGGGCAGACGATGGAGGATATGGAGCTGATCCTGGCCCCGATGGTGGAGGGCGCCAAGGAAGCGATCGGATCAATGGGCGATGATACGCCCCTGGCCGTTATTTCAGACAAGCCCCGCCTGATCAGCCAGTTTTTCCGCCAGAATTTCAGCCAGGTGACGAACCCACCGATCGACTCCTTGCGCGAGCGGCAGGTGATGTCGCTCAAGACGCGGTTCGGGAATCTGGCGAACATCCTCGACAATGATTCGGGGCGCGATCAGGTGCTCGTGCTCGACACGCCGGTGCTGACCAACGCCGACTGGCTGCGGCTGAAG
>JBBQDD010000096.1:0-7944 GCA_038319335.1 Sphingomonadales bacterium | reverse complement strand
CCGCTTTCGTCCAGAATCTGGCGGGCAAGCTCCGGGTGCGGCAGGTCTGCTACCATCTGCCGCCAGCGGGCGAGATCAATCACAAAATTGCCCAGCGAACGGCGCGCTTGCGGCGTCAGTTCATCGGTGTCGAGGATGCGCGCAGCGGCGATGCTGAGCGGCACCCCCTCCGCCCGCGCTAGTTGATGCACGCGCTGCACCGCCTTGTCGCCCAGGCCGCGTTTGGGCACGTTGACGATCCGTTCGAACGCCAGATCATCGGCGGGTTGGCTGACGATGCGCAGATACGCCAGCGCATCGCGAATTTCGGCGCGTTCGTAAAAGCGAAAGCCCCCGACGATCCGGTACGGCATGCCGATGGCGATGAACCGGTCTTCGAACTCACGGGTCTGGTGCTGCGCGCGGACGAGGATGGCGACATGATCGAGCGATTTGCCGCCGCGCTGGGCGCTTTCGATTTCCTCGCCGACCCGCCGGGCTTCCTCCGGCCCATCCCACACGCCGAGCACTTTGACCTTTTCGCCGTCGGCCTCGTCTGTCCACAAGGTCTTGCCCAGACGGCCGCTGTTGTTGGCGATTACGCCCGATGCCGCCGCCAGGATATGCGGGGTGCTGCGGTAATTCTGTTCGAGCTTGATCACCTTTGCGCCCGGAAAATCCTTTTCGAATTTCAGAATATTTTCCACCTGCGCGCCGCGCCAGGAATAGATCGACTGATCGTCATCGCCCACGCAGCAGATGTTCTTGCGTTCCTGCGCCAGCAGGCGAAGCCACAGATACTGGACGCTGTTGGTATCCTGATATTCGTCGACCATGATGTAGCGAAAGCGCTGCTGATAAGCGCTGAGCACCTCACGATCGCGCTTCAGGATGGTCAGCACATGGAGCAGCAGATCGCCGAAATCGCAGGCGTTCAGCGCGATCAGCCTGGCTTGGTACCCAGCGTACATCTCCTTGCCGCGACCATTGGCATAGGCCTCGCTTTCACCCGCATCGATGTCGTTCGGGGTCAGCCCCTTGTTCTTCCAGCCATCGATAATCCCGCCCAGCTGCCGCGCGGGCCAGCGTTTTTCATCGATATCGGCAGCGATGATCAGCTGTTTCATCAGCCGCAGCTGATCATCGGTATCCAGAATCGTGAAGTTCGATTGCAGGCCGACCAGTTCGGCATGGCGGCGCAGCATCTTTGCGCCGATGGCATGGAAGGTGCCGAGCCACGGCATGCCCTCCACGACATCGCCGACGATGGCATGGACGCGGTGGCGCATCTCGCGCGCCGCCTTGTTGGTGAAGGTGACGGACAGGATTTCGGACGGGTAGGCTTTTCGGGTGTACAGCAGGTGCGCCAAACGTGCCGTCAACGCCGCCGTCTTGCCCGTTCCAGCACCGGCAAGCACCAGCACCGGCCCATCGGTGGTAAGCACGGCTTCGCGCTGCGGCGCGTTCAGTGCGCGCAGATAGGGCGGGTCTTGGGGGTTTGGCGCGGGCAGGGTCATCAGTGAACAGGTAGGGAACGTGGGCGGATCGGGCAAGCATGCTTGTGCTATCAGGTGGGGTGATAGCGTCGTTGGCGATCAATGTCGGGCAATCACGGGGAATCGCAAATGGCAGCCGCAATCGAGCAATGGCACGCGCTAATGGATGCGCGCGATCCCGGTGGACTTGACGATCTGATCGCCGATGAGTGCGTATTCCGGTCGCCCGCCGTGCACACCCCGCAGATGGGCAAAGCCATCACGATCAAATATCTGACGGCGGCGCAAAAAGTGCTCGGGGTGCCAAGCTTTCGCTATGTCGAGGAATGGGTGGGGGAGCGATCGGCGGTGCTTGAATTCGAGCTGGATCTCGACGGTATCCAAGTGAACGGCGTTGACATCATCCACTGGAACGATGCCGACAAGATCACCAGTTTTCGCGTGATGATCCGCCCGGTGAAGGGATTGCAGGCGGTGATGCCTGCCATGGCCGCAGTATTGGCGGGCTGAACCCAACCGGAAATGGCTTTGTCGGGCATTGTGTCCCGCAATTCCGACCGTATGTCATCCAACTGACACAGTAGCACGTCACCAGAGCATCCATGGCCACGAATATGCTTTCCTCGGGCGGCTTTCCCGAACCGACCGATGTCGATCGCCCCGCGCTTGATGGCCCGGGCAGCCCGGTGGGGCGCTTGCTTTTCCTCCTGACGATCATCGGTGGGTTGGGCTTTGCTGGATACAGCATTGCGACGGAGACGGCGCAGGTGGGCGAAACGCTTGCGCTGTTCACCATCGTGCTGCTCGGTATCGCGCTGATCCTCGCGCTTGGCTTTGAATTCGTGAATGGATTTCACGATACCGCCAATGCCGTTGCCACCGTCATTTACACCAATTCCATGCCCGCGCAGTTTGCGGTTGTTTGGTCCGGGTTCTTCAACCTGCTCGGCGTCCTGCTGTCGAGCGGCGCGGTGGCCTATTCGATCGTCGCGCTGTTGCCGGTGGAATTGATCTTGAACGTCGGCAGCGACGCCGGTTTCGCGATGATCTTCGCCCTGCTGATCGCGGCTATCCTGTGGAACCTGGCGACCTGGTTTGTCGGGCTGCCCAATTCATCGAGCCATGCACTGATCGGATCGATCCTGGGGGTTGGTTTTGCCAACCAGCTATTGTCGTCCGGCGTTGGTGGCACATCAGGCGTGGACTGGAGCCAGGCGCAGAAGGTGTTGACCGGGCTGGCGCTTGCACCGGTGATCGGTTTCTTCGGCGCAATGGCGCTGCTGTTTGCAATGAAGCTCGTGCTGCGCAACCCGAAGCTTTACGCCAAACCGGCCACCAACGAGCCACCGCCGCGCGGCATTCGCGCGCTGCTGATCTTCACCTGCACGGCGGTGTCGTTCGCGCATGGCGGGAATGATGGGCAAAAGGGCATGGGGCTGATCATGCTGATCCTGATCGGCTGCGCGCCCACCGCCTATGCGCTGAACCGCGGTCTGCCCGCCGAGTCGACGCCAGCTTTCGTCCAGCAAGCCAATGAGGCCGCCACCGTATTCCGCGCGAAGGCAGGCACCGCGACCGTAAATGGGCGCACCGCCCGCGACGTGCTGGCCAGCGCCCTCAAGACGAAATCGGCCAGCGACCCGGTGGTGTATGCCGCGATCGGCGTGGTGTCGCAGGATGTTGGCGCGCAGCTGCAAAGCTATGGATCGCTGGCAAATGTGCCGACCGCCGCGACATCCGGGTTGCGCAATGACATGTATCTGGCGCTCGACGCATCGAAACTGGCGCTGAAGGCAAAACCGGGCGCCGGGGCGGGCACGGCCAGCTTTGACGATGGCGAGCGCAAGGCCATCGGCGATTTTCAGCACGGACTGGAAGACAGCACACGGTTTATCCCGACCTGGGTAAAGGTGGCAGTCGCCATTGCGCTCGGGCTGGGCACGATGGTCGGCTGGAAGCGCATTGTGGTGACGGTGGGTGAGAAGATCGGCAAGACCCATATGACATACGGCATGGGCGGCGCGGCGGAATTGATGGCCGCGATGACGATCCTGCTCGCCGATCGGTTCGGGTTGCCGGTTTCGACCACCCATATCTTGTCCAGCGGCGTCGCCGGAGCGACGGTGGCGAGCGGATCGGGCCTGCAGGGCACCACCATCCGCAACATGGCGCTGGCGTGGATTTTGACGCTGCCTGCGGTGATGACGTTGTCGGGCGGGCTGTACTGGCTGTTCCTCACCGTGTTGCGGGCGATGGGCACCGCCTGATCGCGGGCGTCGACAAGCGTCGCACTGAAGCTATGAAGGGCGGATGACAGGCATTCCGCTGACCCATCCGGCCACCAATCCGCTGATCGCGCAGCGCCGCGTGCTGACCGCAAGCCTGGTTGGCACCTCGATCGAATTCTACGATTTCTATATCTACGCCACTGCCGCCGCGCTGGTGTTTGGGCCCTTGTTCTTTCCGGCGGAGGACAAGGCGGCGCAACTGCTGCTGTCCTATGCCAGTTTTGGGCTGGCCTTCATCGCGCGGCCAGTGGGCGCGGCAATCTTTGGCCATTTTGGCGATCGGGTAGGGCGCAAATCGACGCTGGTGGCCTCGCTGCTGCTGATGGGCGGATCGACCGTGTTGATCGCCTTCCTGCCGACCTATGCGCAGATCGGGTGGGCGGCACCCGTCATCCTGTGCCTGTTGCGGGTTGGCCAGGGGCTGGGGCTGGGTGGCGAGTGGGGCGGCGCATCGCTGCTGGCGGTGGAGAATGCGCCGCCGGGCTGGGCAGGGCGGTTCGGCATGTTCCCGCCGCTGGGTGCGCCGATCGGGTTTATCGCGGCGAATGGATTTTTCCTGATCCTGGGCCTGACGATGACCGACGATCAGTTCCGGACATGGGGCTGGCGGTTGCCGTTCCTGGCAAGCGCAGCGCTCGTGTTCGTCGGGCTATGGGTGCGCCTGAAGCTGGCGGAGACACCGGCCTTTGCCGAAGCTGCAGCGCACGGGACGTTACCCAAGGTGCCCATCGCTGAGTTGTTCCGGCATGATCTGCGCAGCACGTTGGCCGGGACGTTTGCGGTAATCGCCGGCTTCGCGCTGTTCTACATCGCGACCGCCTTTGCGCTGGGATACGGCACCACCACGCTTGGCCATAGTCGGCAATCTTTCCTGATCGTGGAACTGCTCGCCATTCCGTTTCTCGCCGCCGGAACCATCTTGTCGTGCACCTTGTCTGACCGGTTCGGCACGACCGCCATGCTGCGCTGGGGCTTTGCGGGGGCGGTGGTGGCGGGATTGACGATGGGGCCAATGCTCGGCGCGCCATCACTGGTAATCGTGTGGCTGTGGCTGTCGTTCGCGCTGTTCGCGATGGGATTTACCTATGGGCCGCTGGGGGCCTGGCTGCCCTCATTGTTCGGGGCTGGCGTGCGCTATACCGGTGTGTCCCTCGCCTTCAATCTGGGCGGGATTATCGGCGGAGCGCTGGCCCCGATCATCGCGCAGGCATTGGCCGCCCGGGGAGGGCTGGCGCTGGTCGGCGCGTATCTGGTGGTCGCGGCGGCACTCAGCCTGGCTGGCCTGATGCTGGTGCGGCGCGCGGATCAGCCCGCGATCTGACGCAGCAGCGTGATCCGCGCCTTGCCGTAATGGCGCTCTGCATCGATCTCAAACCCGGCGACGGTCACCGGCTCGTTAAAGGCGGTTTCGATGCTGATCCAGCTTGCCGGGTTAACCCAGCCGAGCCGCGCCAGCTTGTCGAGCGCCACTGATCCCGCGCCTGACCCATAAGGCGGGTCCATCATCACCACATCCAGCGGGGCGGGTGCCTTGCCGAGCGACAGCACGGACAGCGCACGCACATCGGCGGTGGCACCGAGCTTGACCAGATTGGCGCGCAGTGCATCGACGGCGGGGCGATCCTGCTCGACGAACAGGCATGATGCCGCCCCGCGTGACATCGCCTCCAGCCCCAGCGCGCCGGAGCCAGCGAACAGATCCGCCACGGCCAGCCCCTCAAAACTGCCAATCCGGCTGACGAGCATGGAGAACAGGCCTTCGCGGGTACGATCAGCAGTGGGGCGGGTGGCGTCGCCCTTGGGCGCGGTGATGGCGCGCCCGCGCCACTGCCCGGCAATGATCCGCACGCCCTAGCGCCTTGTCCGTGGCGGGCGGGGCTTGCCCGTTCCGCCGGGTTTGGTGGTGCGGGCGGGGCGACCGGGTGACGACTTGGCGGGCGAGGGGCCGCGTGGCTTGTCAATAAAGCCGCCGTCGCGGGCTGCGTCCTTACGGCGCGGGTCAGTGGCGGTGCGGCGCGCGCGTGAGCTAGTGTCGCTTCGGGTGTTGGTGCGCGCAGGCTTCACCGGGGTAACCCCGCCCTTTTCCTTCGCATCGTAAAAGCGCTTTGGCTTGATGGCAGCGACCACCCGGGGGGCTTTGCGCGGTTCGGCAGCATCCGGGCCGGGCTTTGGCGCGCGCGCCGGCCGATCGGTTCGCGCGGGTGCCGATGTGCGATCGCTCCGGCTGCGCGATGGCGGTGCCTTGGTGTGTTCGGGCGGCGGATTGCGCGTGGGATCGCGGCGGAACGCGACCACATCATGCTGGCGCACTTCGCCAAATTCGCCGGGTGCAAGATCGCCGAGCAGGAAGGGGCCATAACGGGTGCGGATGAGCCGCGACACTTTCAGCCCCAAAAATTCGAGCACGCGGCGGACTTCGCGGTTTTTGCCCTCGGTCAGGATCATCTCAATCCACACATTGGCGCCGGTACGCCGTTCCAGATTGGCATTGATCGCGCCATACCGCACGCCTTCAATCTCTATCCCGTGGATCAGATCCTCCAACTGCGCCTGACTGACAGTGCCGTAGGCGCGCGCGCGATAGGCCCGTTCCACCCCAGTCGATGGCAGTTCCAGCTGGCGCTTCAATTCGCCGTCCGTCGTCAGCAGCAACAGCCCCTCGGTATTCAGATCGAGCCGCCCGACGGGAACAAGCCGGGGCAGGTCGCTCGGCAGCTTGTCATAAATGGTGGGGCGACCGGCGGGATCGCGTTCGGTGACCAGCAGGCCGCTTGGCTTGTGGTACAGGAACAACCGCGCGGGGGCGGGGGCCTGCACCGGGTTGCCGTCCACCGTTACGCCGCGCAGCGAGGTGAGGATGGTCGCCGGGGTATCGATGACCTTGCCGTCAATCGCCACGCGACCCTCTGCGATCATGCGTTCGATTTCGCGGCGGGAGGCAATACCGGCGCGGGCGAGCAATTTGGCGATGCGATTGCCGTCTCGATTGCCGTCGTTCGGGCCATCGGCAGGGCGTGTTTCGGGCTTGGTTGGGGACATATCGACGCTGATACAGGCAATTTGTGCGGTTGATGCAAAAAAATGCGCGCGCGTGCGTTGTGCTTTGGTTAGGGCAGGCTTGCACGGGGCGCTTTGCCGGCCGGGAGGGGTAACGTGGCTTTGTTTGCACGCAAGACGCGCCGATTTAACCGGCTGCTCATCGTCGAGGACGAACCACTGGTGGCGTTCGACACCGAATATTTCCTGCGCGACGAAGGTTTCGATGTGGTCGCCACGCTCGACCGGGTGGACGACGCGCTGGCGCTGATCGACAATGGCACCGCAATCGACCTTGTCCTGGCCGATATCAGCCTGGCCGATGGGAGCGGCGTTGATGTGGCGCGCGCCGCTGTCGCCGCTGGAATCGCCGTGCTGTTCGTGACTGGCCAATGCCCGGTAGAAGCACAGTCCCTGGCCGATGGCTGCCTGGGCAAGCCCTATGCCCAGCGCGATCTGGCGCTGGCGATTGCGGCGATCGAGGCGGCCTATGCGGGCGCGGCACCAAAGCGCATGCCTGCCGGGTTCACGCTGTTCAAGACGGTGGCGGGCTCAACCGGCTAGTCCGGACCCGACAAAGCCGATCCCGCGTGACCACCCGTGCCCCGAGCCGCCCAGCGTCAGGCCAGGCCTATCGCGCCGATCCGATCCGCGCTTCCACCGTATCGTGAAACTGCCGGATGCCGGTTTCCAGCGTGCCCAGCGTCACATGGTCGATCCCGCCCGACGCCAGCCCCTGCTGCCCGAGTTCCGCCGCGCGAAAATCCTCGCCCGCAAACACCTGTCCGTCGAGCAGCGCCCAGCTGCGTTCCCAGTGATCACGAGCCTTGTCGGTGGCGGGGGCGGCGGGGATCAGCATAAAATCCTCCACCAGCACTTCGCCCGCTGATTGCGGCATCATGATCATCAGGTTCATGTAATCGGGGCTGACGATCAGCACGGTGCCGGGAAACATCTGATAGGTATAGGTGATCGCGGCGCGCAGCTGCGGCCAGTCGCTGCCGGCGGCGGCCACCAGATCAGCCTCCCGCCCCACTGCCGATCGCTGGTGCGGGCCGATCCTGTCGCCCGTCGTCACCCCGTCCTTGAAAAAAGGGCCGATGGTGCCCGCATGCAGCCGCTGGACGTGATAGCTTTCCAGGAAC
>JBBQDD010000095.1:0-7984 GCA_038319335.1 Sphingomonadales bacterium | reverse complement strand
CCGCATGGCCGACAGCAGGAACGCGATCTTCTGCTTGTGATGGCGCACATAGCGCGCCTCTTCGGCGACTTCGACCATCAGAACCACGTCGCGCGAAGGATCGATGTCCGACAGCGATGACAGCCCGCGCGTCAGTTGATCGCCCAGCACAAGCCGCAAGCGACGGGTCATGCGAGGGCGCCGCGCGTCGGCTGCGGTTTGGCACTGGCACCTCGGCAGCGGTCAGAGCAGTATTTCACGCTGTCCCAGTCGCGCGCCCATTTCTTGCGCCAGGCAAAGGGCCGCTGGCAAACCGGGCACAGCTTTGTGGGCAAGTCGGATTTTGCAACGCCGCGTGGCATCAGCGTGGTTGGGCATCAAGAAAGCGCGCGACGTCTGCCAAATCGACCTCGCTGTCGAGATATGTCTGGCCAATCCCGCGCGCGAGCAGGAAGGGCAGGGTGCCTGCCGCCATTTTCTTGTCGTGCCGCATATGATCGACCAGCGTCGCCCCGCTCGCGGTAATGCCTGCTGCTGCCAGCCCGTCCGGCAGGCCGACGGCGCGAAGATGCGCTGCCACCCGCGCAGCATCGCTGGTGCTGCACAGCCCGCGATCCGCCGAATAGCCAAATGCCAGCGCCATGCCCGCCGCAACGCCCTCACCGTGCAGCAGGGCATCGCCAAAGCCGGTCTCCGCCTCCAGCGCATGGCCGAATGTGTGGCCCAGGTTCAGCAGGGCGCGCTGGCCGGTCGTCTCGCGCTCATCAGCAGCCACGATACGCGCCTTGGCGGCGATGCTGTGCGCAATCGCATGGGTTCGCAGGCTGATGTCTCCTGCGATCAACCCAGCACCATGTTGCTCGCACCAGGTGAAGAATGCCGCATCGTCGATCAGCCCGTATTTCACCACCTCCGCATAGCCGGCCCGTAGCTGGCGCAGGGGCAGCGTCGCCAGCGTTTCAGGATCGATCAGCACCATGGCAGGCTGGTGAAAGGCCCCGATCAGGTTCTTTCCCGCGCGCGCATTGATGGCCGTTTTGCCGCCGACCGAGCTATCGACCTGGGCCAGCAAGGTCGTTGGCACCTGCACGAAATGGCAACCGCGCTTCAGGATCGAACAGGCAAAGCCGACCAGATCGCCGATCACGCCGCCGCCCAGCGCGATGACATGATCGCCGCGTTCCACCCCCAGATCGAGCAGATCGTCGGTAAGTTTTTCGAGCATCGCCCAGCTTTTGGTGCCCTCACCCGGCGGCAACTCGATGACCGCGGTGGCGATCCCTGCGGCGTGGAGCGACTTTTCCAGCTGCGCGCGGTGCTGGCCAAGGTTGGAATCAGTGACGATCACCATCGTCCGCCCGCGCGCCAGTAGCGCCAGCCGTGCCGCCGCGCGGCCCATCAGCCCTGCTTCGATGATGACGGGATAGCCACGGCTGCCCAGCTGAACCTGGATTTCAATCACGCATCATTCGCTTTCCGGTGGCTGCTGTTCGTCTGGCGCAGGTTCGCAGGGTGCGGGCAGCCCCAGCGCCTTGATGATTGCGGCGACAGTGGTTTCATGCGGCGCCTGCTGGCTGGAAACATGGATTGGCGCAAGCGCATAAAAGGGATTGCGCACCGCGGCCAGCGCGGTGAGCACCGCCGCCGGATCACGACCGCGCAGCAGCGGGCGGGTGTCGCGCCGCTTGACGCGCTCTGCCAGAATGCGGGGGTTGGCATCCAGCCAAACGGCCAGCGCCTGGTGGAGGATCAGCGCCCGGGTTTCTTCGTTGATGAACGCACCACCGCCGGTTGCGATCACCTTTGGCTGGCCGTCGATCAACCGGGCGATCACCCGGCGTTCGCCATCGCGGAAATAATCCTCGCCAAATCGTTCGAAGATATCGGCGATGGTCATGCCGGCCGCCGCCTCAATCTCGCTATCGGCATCGACAAAGGGCAAGTTGAGCCGCGCGGACAGCCGCCGCCCGACTGTGGACTTGCCCACCCCCATCAGGCCGACAAGAACAATGGGCTGGCCGTGCCAAATCGGGAAGAGACGCTGGTTTTGCAACATTATCTACAGGGCTATACAACGGGCGTCGCGCTCGGGCAAAAGGCGCGTCGTTACCAGCCATGGATGCCCCCCTCGCTCACAAGGTTTTCGTCATGAGTCGCCTGTTGATCATTCTCGCCGTGCTGGTTGTCGCCCTGCTGGGCGGGGTTGCGGTTCTGGCCGGGTTGAACGGCGAAAAGCCGCTGACGCGCGTTGAAAAGGTGGTTCCGCTTGCGTCTCTCCAGAAATAAAGTCGGGGCAGGCGCGCTGGCGCTTGGCCTGATCGCCGTCGGCATTCCGGCGCTGGGGCAGGACACGCCCGAATCGATCCTGCCGCCTGGTTTCAACGAACCAGTGGCGGCGCCCACCACCGCCCCGCCAGCGCCATCATCCACGCCGCCCGCCGGTGCGCGCCCGACAGCGCCTGCTGGCGCGCCTTTGCCCGGATCGATTGGGGCGCTGGGCGAGGATGGTATGCCGGTGCCCGATGATGCTGGTACGCCCAAGCCCATCGATCCCCGTCTGCTCGCCGAATATAACCTGCCCAGCTATGCCCGGCGGTCAACCGCGATGGTCGGCGTGGTCGGCACACCCGAAGGCGGGCTGGGGCCCCGCGCCTTTGGCACTGCCGATGGCCGGTTCCTGCAAACCTTGATGCGCAAGATGAACGCGCCCGTGCCGTCGCGCTGGATGTCGATCGGGCTGCGTCAAGCACTGGCATCAAAAGTCGCGACCCCTGTTGGGCTGAACGGCGTGGATTTCGCCGCTGAACGCGCATGGCTGCTCGTCAGGATGGGCGAATCGATGGTGGCCCGCGCGGTGGTGGAGGCAGTCGATCCCGATCGCTACACCCCCAAAATGTTCCAGGTGGCGATGCAGGCCGCCCTTGCCAGCGGCGACCCCGCCACGATCTGCCCGGTGGCAAGCGAAGGCCGCAAAATTTCCAGCGAGCGCGCCTGGATTCTGGCAGAGGCGATGTGTGCATCACTGTCAGGCGTGCCGGGCGAGGCGGGGCCGCTGATCAAGGCGGCGCGTCGCCGGGGTGCGGCGCGTGGGATTGATTTACTGCTCGCCGAAAAAATCGTCGGCACTGCATCAAAAGGGCAGGGCGCCGTGACGATCGAATGGGAGGGTGTCGATCGCCTGACCATCTGGCGCTATGGCCTGGCGATGGCGAGCGGTGCGGAGATTCCGCAGGCGATGTACGCGACCGCCGCGCCCCATGTGCAATATTGGCGCGCCCAGGCCCCCCGGCTGACCGAAAGCGCGCGCGCGCCATCTGCCGAACTGGCGGCGGCGCAGGGCGTGCTGTCCAGCGCGGCGCTGGTCGATCTGTTCAGCAAAATCGAAAGCGATGCTGACCAGGGGGCCGCGGAACTGGGCGTCGCGCGCGATTTGCGGGTCGCCTATCTTGATGCCGATCGCGAGACGCGGCTGGTTGCGCTTCGCACCTTGTGGGACGAACCAAAGCGGCCCCGCGGACAATATGCCCGGCTGGTGCTCACCGCACGCGCGGCGACCACGATCGCGCCGTACAAGGTCGCGCCGGACGCTGACCGCCTTGTCGCGGCAATGCTGAGTGCCGGTCTGGAAGCGCCTGCGCTGCGCTGGAAGGGTAATGTCGTGCGCGGCAGCAATGCCTGGGGGCTGCTGGCGCTGGTGGATGGCGGCGCGCAGATCAGCCGCAGCGATGTTGACAGCTATCGCAGCCGTGCCGTCGATATCAGCGGCAGCAAGGTGAAGATGCTCGTCGCAGGGCTGGCCGGGCTGCAACGGATGAGCGCGCGCGATGTCGCGAGCCTCGCCGGTGCTCTGTCGATTAATTTCGGCGTATCGAACAGCTGGACCCGGGCGCTGCGCCGGGCAGCGGAACAGCGCCAGGCGGGCACGGTGCTGCTGCTGGCCGCGGCAGGCATGCAGACCCCCAATTGGGGCGGCGTATCGCCAGAAGCGCTGTATGAGATCGTCTCGGCGCTTCGGCAGGTCGGGATGGAGGGGCAGGCCCGGATGATCGCGGTAGAGGCGGTGACGCGGCTTTGAGCGAAGCCGGCGATCTGGCGTTGATCGACCGTTTTCTGGAGATGATGGCCGCGCAAACCGGTGCCGCCGCCAACAGCATCGCCGCCTATCGCAGCGACCTGATGCTGGCATCCGATTTTCTGGAGAGGGGTTTGGCGGCGGCATCACCGTCGGATCTGGCCCGGCTTGGCGATAGCTGGGGGACGCTCGCCCGCTCGACCGTGGCGCGAAAGGCGGCAGCATTGCGGCGCTTCTATGCGTTCCTGGCGGAAGAGGGCCACCGGACTGATGATCCGGGCAATACGCTGCCGCGCCCCGGCGCCGTCCGGGCGCTGCCAAAAACACTGGATCATGCCGATATCGACCGCCTGTTCGCCGCGATTGCCACGCGAATCGACCGAGTGCCGCCCGATCCACGCGATCTGCGCCTCTCCGCACTGGTCGAGCTGCTCTACGGATCGGGCTTGCGAGCCAGCGAGCTGGTGTCGATCCCCCGCAATGCGGTGTCGCCCGATCGCCCCTTCCTCATCCTGCGCGGCAAGGGCGGGCGCGAGCGGTTGGTGCCGATATCCGATCGGGCACGTGCGGCCGTGGCGGCGTGGCGCGCCGCATTACCCCCCGAATCGCTCTGGCTGTTCCCCGGTGGCAAGAAACATTTATCGCGCATTCGCCTTTACCAGTTGCTGAAGGCGCTGGCCGCGGATGCCGGCATCCCGCCTGACCGCGTCAGCCCCCATGTTCTGCGCCACGCCTTTGCCACGCACTTGCTGGAGGGCGGGGCTGATCTGCGCGCGTTGCAGCTGATGCTGGGCCATGCCGATATCGCGACGACTGAAATCTATACCCATGTCGACAGCGCCCGGCTGGTCGCGCTCGTCAACGCGCGGCATCCGCTCGTTGACCTTCGGGGCCGGCGGGCCTAACCCGCGCCCCCTGATGGCAAGCTTTCTCGATTTTGAAAAACCGATCGCCGAACTGCAGGCCAGGATCGGGGAACTGCGCGAAACAGCGGCGGCGGGGACGGTTGATCTCGACGCCGATATCGCGCGGCTGCAGGTGAAATCCGATAAATTGTTGCGCGATACCTATGCGCGGCTGACGCCCTGGCAGAAAACGCAGGTCGCGCGGCACGGGGATCGCCCGCATTTCAACCACTATGTCGCCGGGCTGTTCGACGGTTTCATGCCGCTGGCGGGTGACCGTGCGTTTGGCGACGATCAGGCGATATTGGGCGGGCTGGCGCATTTTCGCGGGCGGCGCGTGGTGGTGATCGGCCATGAAAAGGGCGATGATACCGCCAGCCGACTCCGCCACAATTTCGGCATGGGCAAGCCAGAGGGGTATCGCAAGGCGATTCGCCTGATGGATATCGCCGATCGGTTCGGGCTGCCGGTGATCACGCTGGTCGACACATCAGGCGCGTTTCCCGGTATCCAGGCCGAAGAACGCGGGCAGGCAGAGGCAATCGCGCGCAGCACCGCCCGCTGCCTGTCGCTGGGCGTGCCGATGGTGAGCGCGATCGTGGGCGAAGGCGGCTCTGGCGGCGCGGTGGCGCTGGCCGCGGGCAACCGGGTGCTGATGTTCGAACATGCCGTCTATTCGGTAATCTCGCCTGAGGGTTGCGCATCGATCCTGTGGCGCACATCCGATCGCGCGGCCGATGCGGCGGAGGCGATGAAGGTGACGGCGCAGGATTTGAAAGCGCTGGGGGTGATCGATACGATCGTTACCGAACCGCTGGGCGGTGCGCAGCGCGACCCGGCCAAGGCCATCGCGGCGCTGGGCTCGGCCATTGAAACGGCGCTGGGTGAGCTGTCAAAGGTCGGGCGAGCCGCGCTGATCAGCGATCGTCGCCAGAAATTCCTGAATATCGGGCGGATTTGACGGATCAAACCGGGTGTTGACGACGAAAAGGGGCGGCGGATTTTCATCCGCCGCCCCATCGTCACGTAAGCAGCTGGGAGAAGCTTACGAAGCTTTCATATTGGTCTGTACGTTCGAGAAGGTCGTTTTCAGGCGATTGCCCAGCCCCTGCATCGCGGCAATTGCCGCAACCGCAATCAGCGCAGCGATAAGGCCATATTCAATGGCCGTCGCTGCCTTACGATCCTGAATAAGACCCAACATGAAGTGAACCATGTCACGGGTCCTTTCTTGAAAATAGGGGGCGGCACAGCGTGCCGGGCCGCCCCCATTTCATCGTATCGCTGATTAAAGCTTACGAAGCCTTCATGTTCGACGTAACGTTACCGAAGGTGGTCTTCAGCTGGTTGCCCAGGCCCTGCATGGCAGCAATGGCGGCAACGGCGATGAGTGCTGCGATCAGGCCATATTCGATAGCCGTCGCGCCCTTGTTGTTCTTCATGAACTTGCGAATGGTCTTCATTTTCCGGTCTCCAGTGGTCGTGAGCGTTAGTACCCGGCTGACCGGAAACCCGGCCTGCATGAACGGGGATAAGCGGGTGAGGTTGACAAAGGTTTAAGTCGGGGGAGCAGGATGAATTAAATTTGCGCACGCTTTTTTTCAGCGGCCGTTGCGCGCATCGTCCATCTTGGTGTTGATGTTGCCCCAGATGCCCGTGGTCGTGTTGGCGAGCGCAATGAACGATGCGATCAGCGAGACCACGATGATCGACGCGATCAGCCCATATTCGATCGCGGTGCCCCCTTTGCGATCGGTCGCCAGCCGTCGAAGCATCTTCAGCATCGCTCGTCTTTGCCCCACAATGTGCCGGCAACCAGTGTTGCTGGACATGCAGAGATAAACAGGCAGGGTTAACGAATGACGAAGATCACCCATGAGCCGCCTGCCGATGCCACTAATTTCCTGCTCCCGGTGGTGGCGGTGGCGCTGGTCGACGGGGATGGACGGATATTGTTGCAGCAACGTCCGCCGGGCAAGACACTGGCAGGCCTGTGGGAATTTCCCGGCGGCAAGATCGAACCCGGTGAAACGCCAGAGGCGGCGCTAATCCGCGAACTTGCCGAGGAGTTGGGGATTTCGGTGTCCGCCGCGTGCCTGGCCCCCGCGACCTTTGCCAGCGCGTCGCTGGGCGAGCGGCATTTGCTGCTGCTGCTGTTCGTTTGCCGTAAATGGGAGGGTGTGCCCCGCGCGATCGAGGCATCGGCACTGACCTGGGTTCGGCCCGTCCAGATGCATGCCCTGCCAATGCCCCCCGCCGATCGCCCGCTGATCGGGCTGATCGAGGCGCTGGTGTAAGGGGGCATAGGTGGGGCGATCCGCTCCCGCGAATGCGACGCTGGGTTCCGCGCTGCAGAACAGGGCGTAAATCCCGTTTCTGCACATTGATGGTGAACGGGGGCGGTGATGGGATGGTGATCAACTGCCACTGGTGTTGCACTATCAGCGATTAGCGCCGACGCTATCGGCGCGGTTTCGGTGCCGCTGGCGACCTGTACGGGGGTGGGCAGGCAATCTTGCCGAATGGGGAAACATGGGGTGGGGATTGATCGGGGGAGTATCGGGCCTGCGCGACGGCGCGTTCGCCTGGTGTTACATTTGGGGGGAGTGGCGCTGGCATTCGCCGCCGCAACGCCTGCGCTGGCGCAGCAGCACGACGAACAATTCTGGCTTCAGGTCAACACCAACGTGCCGATCACCCATGATTTTCGACTGACCCTTGAACAGGTTGCGCGGTTCAGCGACCGGCAGGACGGCCTGTATCTGACGGAATTTGGCGGCTTGCTGGCGTACAGGGCGGCGAAGAAAATCGAGCTCGGCTTTGGCTATCGACGCACCGATACCTATAACGGGAACACCGCTGCCGGGGAGCATCGCCTGCGCCAGCATATCGTCGCCACCTTTGGCCCGCTGACTACCCGGCTGCGCATGGACGAGCGGTTCAGTTCGGGTGGCCCGGAAGTCGGTTTCCGCTTCCGCCCGCTTGTTCGGTACAATTATAAAATCTTTCCGCGCGGGCCGGTGTTCTT
>JBBQDD010000094.1:0-7987 GCA_038319335.1 Sphingomonadales bacterium | reverse complement strand
TGAAGGGCTATTATTGGCGGGGCGCAAAGGACGATCCCGATACCGTGCTGTTTTTTCACGGGCGCGGATCGAACCAGGCAATTGCGGCCAAATATGCGCAATATATCGTCGGTCGCGGCGACAATGTGCTGGTGGTTTCGTATCGCGGGTTTGGTGGCAATCCCGGATCGCCCTCCCGCATCGGCATTTTGCGGGATGCGGAAGCGTTTGTTGCCGAGGCGGTTCGGCGGACGGGCCAGGCCAGCCGTTTATGGTTCGTTGGCCATTCGCTGGGCGGTGCAGTCGCTTTTGCGGCGGCGGAAAATTACGGCAGGCCATCGGGCGTGTTTGCGATCTCCACCTTTGGCGCATTCACTGATGCGGCGCCCAAAATCGTGCGCGGCCTGTTGCCTGAAAAATGGGACAATGCCGCGGTTGCCACGCGCCTGCACGTGCCGGTGGTGCTGCTGCACGGCAACCGGGATGATGTGGTGCCTTATGCCAGCATGGCGAAAATCCTGAACGCGGCGGGCGGCGCGACGCTGGCGATCACCATGCAGGACGCGACGCACAAGCCCAACATGCAGGTCATCGGGCCATTTCTGGCGGCGGAGATTGACCGGATCAATACCGGCGAAGACCCGCTGTCGCCGCCACTGCCCGCAGGGTGGGCGCTGTTCGGCAAGCATCCCGATCGCCGCTTTCCCGGGCCGAAGCTGCAAAACTGGTTTTAGGATTGCACGCTAGCTGAAGGGGTCGCGATTTCGGGCGTGTGGATGCCGCATTCCACCTTGTCAAAACCCCGCCAGCGGCCTGCGCGGGGGTCTTCACCGGGTGCCACTTTGCTGGTGCAGGACGCGCAGCCGATGGATGGGAAACCGGCTTCAACCAGCGGGTGCAGCGGCAGATCATGTGCGGCGACATAGGCGTCGAGTTCTGCTTTTGACCAATGCGCCAGCGGGTTGACCTTCAACCGCCCGGCCGCATCGCTGGTATCGATTTCGAAATAATGGAGGTTGGCGCGCGTTGCGGACTGGAAGCCTTTGCGGCCCGTGATCGTCGCGTCAAACCCCGAAATCGCCGCCGCCAGTGGGGCGACCTTGCGGATCTCGCAGCAGCCATCGGGATCATAGGACCAGCGCTGCCCGCTCTTGTCGCGCTTGGCGATGGCTTCCGGATCGGGCGTCAGGCTGCGCAGATCGGCCAGCGCCAGCCGTGTGGCGAGCAGATCACGGTACGCCAGCGTCTCTGGGAAATGCTTGCCCGTATCCAGAAACAACACGGGCACCCCAGCATCGATGCTTGCGACCAGATGGAGGAGCACCGCCGATTCAGCACCGAACGACGACACAATCGCCGCCCGCCCGATCAGCCCCTCGGAAAGCACCGTCGCCAGCACCGTGCGCGCATCCACACCCGCAAAGCGCGCGTTCAGCGCCGCCGCATCCATTGTCGTAAAGCGCGGGGCGACGTCGATCAGATCGGGCGTGCGGGCGATCGCCTCAGCCATGTCGCAGCTTCCACACCGGCACCACGCTGTCCGCCGCTGCCTGATAGGCGTGATCATAGCGTTCGAGCGATGCCTTCAGCACGGCCTGGTCGATTGGGGCGTGGGGGGCAAAACTGTCAAAGCCGCAGCGGCGCATCAGCGGCACCTGATCGACCAGCACATCACCTGCAGCCCGCAATTCGCCGATATAGCCCGCCTCACGCAGCACGCGCGCTGCCGAATAGCCGCGCCCGTCGCGAAACGCGGGAAAGCTCACCTCGATCAATGCGAGCTGGCCGAGATGCGGAATGAGGGCGCGCGCATCGTCCCCCGCCTCGATCCGCACGGCGGTGGCGTTCGATTGCCCGGCCAGAAAACTGTCGAGCGTGATCGCCGGTTCGTCATGTGCTTCGTCGGTGCGGAAGCGGAGGATTGTCTCGCTCATGCTGATTTTTCCATCACCCCAGCGAACGCCGGGGTCTTAATGGGGCGGGCAGCGCGCTTGCCGGGAAAGACCCGAGCTTTCGCTGGGGTGACGATCATGTCGAGGTTACCCATAAATCGCCTCCTTGAATGGCTCCATGCCGACGCGGCGATAGGTATCCAGGAAGCGTTCGCCATCGGTGCGCAGGCCCAGATAGACGTCGGTGACTTTTTCGACCGCATCGACGATGCCGTCCTCGTCAAAACCCGGCCCGGTTATCTTGCCGATGCTGACATCGTCCGCACCCGATCCGCCAAGCGACAGCTGGTAATTTTCGGTGCCCTTCTTGTCGACGCCCAGAATGCCGATATGCCCGGCATGGTGGTGTCCACAGGCATTGATGCAGCCGGAGATTTTCAGCTTCAGCTCGCCCAGGTCGCGCTGACGTTCCAGGCTGGCGAACCGATCATGGATTTTTTGCGCGACCGGGATCGAGCGAGCATTGGCCAGGCTACAATAATCCAGTCCGGGGCACGCGATGATGTCGCTGATCAGGTCAAGGTTCGCCTCGGCCAGCCCGGAATCGCTCAGCGCCTGCCAGATCGTGTGCAAATCGGCTTTTCGAACATGCGGCAGCACGATGTTCTGGGCGTGGGTGACGCGTAGTTCATCAAACGAATAGCGCTCGGCGAGATCAGCCATCAGGTCGATCTGGTCAGCGCTGGCATCGCCGGGGATGCCGCCCCTGGGCTTCAGGCTGATGTTGACGATGGCATAGCCGGGCATTTTGTGCGGCTTCACGTTCTGGTCGATCCAGACCGCGAAATCGGGGTCGCTGCGGTCCACGCTGTCGGCGGCGCTGGCATCAAACGCGGGTGGTGCAAAGCAATCGGTGATGCGCTGCAATTCGGCGGCGGGCGGATCGATGCCCAGCGCTTTCACCTGCGCAAATTCCGCCTCGACCTGCTCGCGATAGGCGTCTGCCCCGATTTCGTGGATCAGGATCTTGATCCGCGCCTTGTACATATTGTCGCGCCGGCCATAGCGGTTATAGACGCGCAGGCAGGCCTCCAGATAGCTCAGCAGATCGTCTGCAGTAACGAAGTCCTTGATCTCCGGGGCGATCATCGGGGTGCGGCCCATGCCGCCGCCAACGAATATCTTGCCGCCCAGAACGCCATTTCGCTCGAACAGCTGGATGCCGATATCGTGCAGCCGCATCGCCGCGCGGTCTTCCTCAGCCGCGATCACGGCGATCTTGAACTTGCGGGGCAGATAGGTGAATTCGGGGTGGAAGGTGCTCCATTGGCGCAGCAATTCGGCCCAGGGGCGCGGATCGGTCACCTCATCGGCGGCCGCGCCAGCATATTGATCGGAACTGATGTTGCGGATGCAGTTGCCGCTCGTCTGGATCGCATGCATCTCCACCGTCGCCAGTTCGGCGAGAATATCGGGCGTGTCGGCCAGCTTGATCCAGTTGAACTGCAGGTTCTGCCGGGTGGTGAAATGGCCGTACCCGCGATCATATTTGCGGGCGATATGCCCCAGCATCCGCATCTGCCGGCTGTCCAGCGTGCCATAGGGGATGGCGACGCGCAGCATATAGGCGTGAAGTTGCAGATACAGCCCGTTCATCAGCCGAAGCGGCTTGAACTGATCCTCGCTCATCGCGCCGGACAGGCGGCGGTTCACCTGATCGCGAAATTCCTCAACTCGCGCGTCGACCATCGCCTGGTCGTAATGATCATATTTATACATGGGTTAGCGGCCTTGATCGACAAGGGTGAGGGGGTGGTGGCGGACGATGACGCCAAGTTCTTTCAGGCCAAGGCCGTCCACCTTGGTTTCGCGGTGGGCCGCGCGGATCTGCTTAAAGGCATCGGCCACGCCTGGCGCATCATGGCCTTGGGCAGTTGGATAGCCAACGGTCACGATCACATCCCAATCGGCTTCGGTGTCGTCCGCGCGTTCGAGCAGCGCATAGCTAGCGAAAAGGCCCTGCTCGATGCCGATATGGTCCATCACAAACCAGTTGCAATCGATATAGGTGATCAAGGCCGCACGCTTGCCCGGCAGGGCGCGCAGATAGGTGTGGGTGACATGCAGCGTCGGGGCCTTCCGCGCGTGCATGGCCCTCGCCCCTTGGGGGGCTGCTTGCGCGACGGGCGTGATGCAGACGATCGCTGCAGCGAGAAGGAGCGGGCGGATCATCATATCACCCACTCCCCGGCCTGCGGATCGGCCGGTTTCAGCGTCAAGTCGGGGCGGATCGTGGGGCCAAGCGCGCGGACGCGGTCCTTGATATGGGCAGGGCGGGGGCCATCGGCGGTTTGCTCTGCATCGATGACATAAGGCACGTTGACGCGGCGCGCGCCTTCCTCGGCGCGGGCGATGCTTTCGCCGCTGTCACCGACATCGCCTGCATCCTCGACATGGCGCGACCAGCCATTGCCGGTCCACCAGACGACATCACCGGTCGGTAAATCATTGCCGGTCAATAGCTTCACGATAATATCTCCGTCGATGTCGCAAGCTGGCGAAGCGCATCGGTCGCCGATCCGCGCGCTGCCACCGCGCCGACGATAATCACCGCCGGGCTTTGCACAGCCTCCCGCGCGATCATTGCGCCAAGGTCGGCCAGCAGAGTCTGCAGGGCACGCATATCGGGCCGGGTGCCATTTTCGATCACCGCAACGGGCATGTCGGGGGATACCCCGTCAGCGATCAGCTTTTCAGCGATCAGATCAGCGGTCGCGACACCCATATAGATCACCAGCGTGCGCCCCGGCCCGGCAAGCCCCGCCCAATTCTGTTCCGAAAGCCCCTCGCCCAAAGCTTGGCATTGCCCGGCCACAAATGCGACCGCACTGGAGACGGCACGGTGGGTGAGCGGGATCATCGCCCCGGCTGCAGCCCCCATCGCGGCCGAAACGCCGGGAATGATGCTGACGGGCACGCCCGCCGCAATACAGGCCTCTGCCTCCTCCCCGCCGCGACCGAAGATGAACGGATCGCCGCCCTTCAAGCGGACCACGCGCTTGCCGCGCCGGGCCTCCGCGATCAGCAGGTCGTTAATCGCCTCCTGCCGCATCGTGTGGCGGCTGCGGCTCTTGGCGACGGAAATGCGCGACGTGGCGGGTGCAAGCGCCAGAATGCGCGGATCGACCAGCCCGTCATGCACGATCAGGTCTGCCGCCAGGATCGCCCTGTGCGCCTTCAGCGTCAGCAGATCGGGGTCGCCGGGGCCTGCGCCGACGAGGATAACCTCGCCCGTTGTCCCTTGCGTGCTGGTATCGGAAATCATCGCCATCCCCGCCAAATGGACACCGATGGCGCTGCGCGCAACCGAGTGCTGCTTGGGGGCCGGGTAGCCAAGCTTGTCAGAGCTCGCGCAAGCCGATGTTGATCAGCGCGCGGGCCTGATCAGCTTCCGACGAAACCACCGGATAGGCGCAGTAATCGGCCGCGTAATAGGCGCTGGGCCGGTGGTTGCCCGACCAGCCGATGCCGCCAAACGGCGCGGACGAGGATGCCCCGTTGGTCGGTTTGTTCCAGTTGACGATTCCGGCGCGGGCATTGGCCCAGAACTGATCGTACAACGCCGGGTTCTGGCTCACCAGCGATGCAGCCAGACCGTAACGGGTGTTGTTCGCCTCCACGATCGCATCGTCGAAACTGGCAGTGCGGATGACCTGGAGGATCGGGCCGAACAGCTCGATATCGGGGCGATCGTTCATCTCCGTCACGTCAATAACGGCCGCCGTGAGGAACGGGCGATCCTCCTGCGGGCGCTGCATGTGCCGGATAGGGCGCCCGCCGCGCGACATGAGCGCGACAAAGCTTTCGGTGAGCAGGTCGGCGGCCTCGTTGTCGATTACCGGCCCCATGAATGGCTGCGGATCGGCATGCGGATCACTGACGATCATCCGGTCGAGCAGCTTGCTCATTTCCGCCATCAACGGTTGATATAGCCGTTCATCAACAATCAGGCGGCGCGCGGCGGTGCAGCGCTGGCCTGCGCTGGTAAAGGCGGACTGCACGACCAGCACGGCGGCGGAAGCCAGATCGGGGCTGTCCCACACCACGATCGGGTTGTTGCCGCCCATTTCGAGCGCGAGGATTTTCTCAGGCTTTTCGGCAAATGCGCGGTTCAGCGCGATGCCGGTGCGGGCCGAACCGGTGAACAACAGCCCGTCGATATCGGGATGCCCGGCCAGCGCCTTGCCCTCCGCCGGGCCGCCGATCAGCAGGCGGATGCACCCATCCGGCACGCCGCCCTCGCGCAAACAATCGATCAGAAATGCGCCGGTGGCGGGCGTTTTCTCGGATGGTTTGAACACCACGGCATTGCCCGCCAGCAATGCCGGAACGATGTGCCCATTGGGCAAATGGGCGGGGAAATTATACGGTCCCAGCACCGCCAGCACACCATGGGGCTTGTGCCGCACCGCAAGCCGCCCGCCCTGCGACTCCATCTTTCGCTGCGAACTGCGCTCTGCATAGGCGGTGGCGGAGATGTTCACCTTGGCGATCACGGTGTCGACCTCGGTCCGGGCCTCCCACAAGGGCTTGCCAGTTTCGCGCGCGATCAGATCGGCAAAGGGCTCGGCCTTGGCGCGTACCACATTGGCAAAGCGGCGCAGCACTTCCAGCCGGAACGCCACCGGCTGCGCGGCCCACCCGGCCCAGCTGGCGCGCGCGATGGCAACTTCAGTGTCGGCATCGCCCGGCATCTGACGCCACAAAATGGCACCCGTTGCGGGCTCGATGGAGACGATTTCCTGTCCGGGCATGCGATAATTCTTCTCGATTGTTGCGCGCTCTTGCCCGATTTCGAAACAGATTGCCAACCGACAACGCTCAATCCGCCAATGCGGCCCCAAAATCGCGAATCGCCAATATCTTGGCGTTCAGCGCGGTCCAGTCGTCGCGCTCGGCGATGTCTGCCCAGATCGATTCGACTTCATCGATCAGCATCGAACAGGGCGCATCGGCGTGCCAATAGGGGTCGCTGCGGGGTTTTCGGGCGGCATAGGGAGCCAGAAGTGCGCGCGCCTCGTCAAAGCCCGGGCCAAAGCTGTCGGGGATCAGGCCGCCAAAGCTCGCCTGGAAGAATCGGTCGATCGGCGTTTGCGCGGCGCGCAAGGCGGGCTCGATCGCTTGCACCAGCGCCCGGTCCTCGCTCGCCCCGCGCGGCACCACCCCGAGCCGCCACGCAATCGCATCGGTAACGGCAGGCTGGTAATGATGGCCGAAGCTGTCGAGCACCGCGATCAAGGGCTCGGCGGGGGATATCAGCCGCAACGATACGGCAAGCTGCATCACGTCCCAATGGATCGCCTCGGGCTGGCGGCCAAAGGCATACAGCCCGGCATGATCGAAATAGGCAGCGGTAAAATCGGGCGCCCAATCGGGGTTGAACCGCCAGGGGCCGTAATCAAAGCTTTCGCCGGTGACGTTGATATTGTCGCTGTTCAGCACGCCGTGGACGAACCCGGCGGCCATGAACTGCCCCGACAGTCGCGCCGTAGCGCGCACCACATGATCCAGCAGCCGCACCGGGGCATCATCGCCGCCCGGATCGTCGAAATAATGCCGCAGCACATAATCGGTGAGCAGCCGCAGCCCGGCTTCATCGCGAAAATGGGCTAGCCGCTGGAAGGTGCCGATGCGGATATGGCCATGGTTCAGCCGCACCATCACTGCACCGCGCGTGGGTGAAGGCTCGTCATTGCGATCCAGCGCCTCGCCGGTTTCGATCAGCGACAGCGTGCGCGATGTATTGACGCCCAGCGCCTCCAGCATCTCGGTCGCCAAAATCTCGCGCACGCCGCCCTTCAGCGTCAGGCGGCCATCGCCAAAGCGGCTCCACGGCGTGCGCCCGGAGCCCTTGGTGCCCAGGTCCATCAGCCGCCCGCGGTCATCATGCATTTGCGCGAACAGGAAACCCCGGCCGTCGCCAATCTCTGGATTATACACGCGAAACTGGTGGCCGTGATAGCGTAGCGCCAATGGCTCGGCCAGGCTGCCGGGCAGTGGCGCGAACCGCCCGAAATGCTGCACCCAGGCGGCATCATCAAGCGAATCGAGCCCGA
>JBBQDD010000093.1:0-8013 GCA_038319335.1 Sphingomonadales bacterium | reverse complement strand
TCCATCGCGGTCAGCAGCAGGGCCTGGCGTGACAATGGCGTCATCCGGGCAAGTCGCGCGCGGGCAATGCTTTCGTCATCGCCGCCACGCACAACCGGGCCATCGCGATCACCGTCGCTGTTTGCCGATGCCCAGATCGCCTGAAACGTGCGGTACAACCCCAGCCGCGGATCGACGTCCCTGGGAAATTCACCCGGTGCCGCGACAATCGCCTCAAGCGAGGCCCGGACATAATGATCGCCATGTGACTGGCTGCCGGTAAGCGCACGGGCATAGCGGCGGAGAAACGGAAGGTGCGGAGCGAGCTGTTGTCCAAGCGACATGATCGGCGAATTCTCCTCTGCGGCGTGCCCCCCAATGGCTGGCAGTGGCCGGTCAAAAAACACTGTAACGCAAGCCCAGCAAAATAGATTTGTGTTTTTGCATCGCAGGCGGAACAATCGAGCGGCAATTTGGTTTCATCTTTGGTCGGCGGTTCTACGCAAAAAGGCGCCCCGCACTGCGTATCGCCGTTAGTAGTGTCAGCATAACATTGTTCTGGGGGGATTTCGTTGAATTCTGATCGTACCACGCCGAAAAAGCCGCTCCCCAAGCGCACGGCGAAACCACGCGGCGATGATCAGGCGATGGGCGATGCGCTCCGCACGGTCTATCAGGAAACGATCGACGAGCAGATCCCTGCGGAGATGCTCGACCTGCTGGGCAAGCTTGAATAATCACGCTCCATGGATGCTGAAAGCGTTGATGTGCCCGACACGCGGCGATGGATTGCTGGGTTGTCGCGACTGCCGACCGGCGCAAAACTTTTTCTGATCCTCAGCGCGGCGCTGTTGCCGCTCGCGCTGATCGCGATGTTCGCGGCCCGCCAGACCACGCAAATCGCGGACGGTGAGGCCGCGTCGCGTGCGCGGGTTGCCGCCAATGAGGGCGCAAGCGCGCTGAATGTTGAACTTACCGGCGACATGACGGCACTTCGTGTGGCGTTGAATGCGCTTGATCAGGACGGGGCCGATACCCCCAGCTGCGCCCGCGCGCAGGGCGTTTTCGGCCAGCAACTGGCAGCCGGTCTGCGCTTCACGATCAGCGACCGCGACGGGCGTGTGGTGTGCGGCAGTTCAATGCCCAACCCGGTATTCGTGATGCCGCCTGATCAGCCTGGCACGATCAGCGCCGGGCTGGTGCCCGATGTGGGGGTGGCGCTGGCGATGACGTCGCCCAGCAAGGCGCAGTCCGCCAAGGTATTCTTCCCCGCAAAGATGCTCGCCGATGTGGCGCGGCCAGAGGGGTTCATGCAGCCCTATGCCGCGACATTGGTGCTGGGCCGCCAGCGACTGGTGCTTCAGCAAATGCCCAGCATGACGCCGTTTGACCGCACCGAAGTGGTGGGCCTGCCGCTGACGGTGGGCGGGCTGACGTTTGAAACGACGCTGCGTTCCGCGCCGATCAGCTCGGCATTGATCGTGGCGATGGTGCTGCCGTTGCTGATGTGGGCCGCCGCTGCTGGAATCGGCTGGTTCGTCGTTGATCGATTGCTGATCCGCCCGCTGCGAAGCCTGCGCGCGCTGGTCGCCAACTACCAGCCGGGCGAAGTGATCGACCTGGGGCCGACGCGGTTGATTCCCGCGGCAGAAATTCGCGCGCTGGGGGAAACATTCCGCACCATCAGCCGCACCGTTGTGGCGCATGAAGCCGGGCTGGCCGAGGGGCTTGTTCGCCAGACCAAATTGACCCGCGAAGTCCACCACCGGGTGAAGAACAACCTGCAGGTTATTTCCAGCCTCATCAATTTCCACGCGCGCGGTGCCCGCAGTGCAGAGGCGACGGCAGCCTATGCGGCGATCCAGCGGCGCGTGGATGCGCTCGCCGTGGTGCACCGCAACCATTTCGCCGAGCTGGAGGAGACCCGCGGGCTGGGGCTGCGCTCTGTGATCGGCGATCTGGCGTCAAACATTCGCGCGACCGCCCCGGAAAGAGCCGGGCTGTCGATCGTGCTCGATCTCGACAGCTATCTGTCGAACCAGGATGTGGCGACGGCGATTGCCTTTCTGATTACCGAAATTGTCGAGCTGGCGATGGTGATCCAGCGCGATGCGGCCATTCGCGTTTCCCTGAAGCCCCCCGCGCCCCCGCCCGAAACACCGGATGCCCCGCCGAACGAGCATGCGGCCATCCTGCGGATCAGCTCGCCCGCGCTGGTCGACAGCGATATGCTCCGCACGGAGCTCGCCGAACGCTATGGTCGCGTGATCGAGGGCCTGTCGCGCCAGCTGCGCGGCAAGATGCACCATGATCCGCTGGTAGGTGCGTATGAAATCCCGATCGTGACCACCGGGCGGGACTGACAGCGGTGGCCGCGCGAGTTCTGCCAGTGGCTGCAACTTTTTTACAGGCGGGCGGAACCCTCCGGGTCGATCGACGTTCTGATATTCGGATGGCGGCTTTAGCCCCCCCGCTGCCGCCATCCAAGAACTGGACCCGGATGCGCCCGCCCTCCCCCCCCTCGGCAGCGCATTCGGGTCTTACTCATTTCAGCGATTTAATAGCGCGGTAACGCCGCTTTGAACCGAACGGTTCAGGGTAAAGGCATCCCTGTTCACAGTCGGATGACCTGGTCCAGCGTCAGCTCCCCCTCCCCGCTCGTGCTGAGTTTGTGGAAGCACCGACCTGCTTTTCCCGCGGTCGGCAGGAACCACCACCCTTCGACAAGATCAGCGCGAACGGTTCAAGCTGACGTCATCAGACGCTAAACGCATGCTGCTCCGCAGATCACTCAGCCGCGACGGCAACCGGCTTGCGGCGCTTTTCGGTGATCCAGATGCCGATGATGGCGATTTCGTACAGGATGATCAGCGGCACGGCGAGGAGCAGCTGTGATCCAACATCGGGCGGCGTCAGCACCGCGGCGATCCCCACCGCGCCCACAATCGCATAACGCCGGGCGGAGATGAGCTGTTTGCGCGTCACGATGCCCGCGCGCTCCAGCAGCATCAGCAGCACCGGCAACAGGAACGACAGGCCAAAGCCGAACAGGAATTGCATGATGAACGACAGGTAGTTGTCGATCGCCGGCAGCGCTTCCCGCTCAACCCCGCCAATGCTCCCCTGGAAGCCCAGCAGGAAATGCAGCGCCATGGGCACCGCGATATAATAGGCCATCGCCGCGCCAAGCGTGAACAATACCGGCGTGGCGAGCAGGAACGGCAGCAATGCGCGCTTTTCCTGCTTGTACAGCCCCGGGGCAATGAATTGCCACAGCTGGTTGGCGATGACGGGAAACGACACCATTGCCGCGGCGAAAAACGATACCTTGATCTGGACGAAAAACGCCTCGAACAACTGGGTGTAGATCACTCGGTGCTGACCCGCCTTGAGCAGCGGCTGGAGCAGGAAGCCGAAAATCGGTTCGGAGAAATAAAAGCACACGCCAAAAGCGACCGCGACCGCGATAGCGCAATAGATCAACCGGCGGCGCAGCTCGATCAGATGATCGAGCAGCGGCGCGCGCGACTTGTCTATCTCGTCGACCGCCTCTGCGCTCATGGTGCCGAGCCTGTCGGTGTTGCCGCGTGCAGCGGCATCATCACCGGCACGCCTTCGGCAGCTGCAATTTCATCATCGGTTGGCGCAAGCGGCGCATCATGGAGCACTGGCGGGGCCGTCAGCACCGGCTGAGCATCGCCGTCCATGTCATCAACCGCCTCAGTCGGGGCAGCCAGGGTGCCCGTTGCGGCGGGATAGGCGCTCATGATCCGGGCGTTTTCCGCCGCCCAGCGCTCTTCCATTTCCTTCAGCTCGGCCTCGCGCACCATGGTGTCGAACCCGGCGCGGAACTGGCCCATGACGCCGCGCGCCTTGGCGACCCAATGCCCGACAAAGCGCATCGCCTTCGGCAAATCCTTGGGGCCGATCACCACCAGCGCAACAATCGCCAGCAGCAACAGCTCGGATGGGGCAACATCAAACATCAATCAGACCCGGCAGGGAGAATGGCAGGGGTTCGTGGACGCAGGATCAGCGATCGTCGCGCGCGCGTTCAGCCGCAGGGTCCAGCACGACATCGGGCTCGCGCTTGGCATCGATCCGGCCCGGTTCACGCTTCACACCGGCATCATCTTCTTCGGCCATGCCTTTTTTGAAATTCTTGATGCCCTTGGCCACATCGCCCATCATGTTCGAGAAGCGACCGCCGCCCAGGACCAGGATGGCGATGACGCCGAACACCAGCCAATGCATCAGGCTGAAACTACCCATTACGCGTCTCCTTCAGGATAGGCCCCTAGATAGGCCTGTTCGTCGCTATTTGCCACCTCCTGCTGATCGATTGGCAAATCGAGCTGATCATCGGCCTCCAAATCCGCATGGTGATCCATCGCCAGGTCCACCGGGTCGAGCAGCCCGGCGGCACGCAGATCGTCCAGCCCGGGCAGGTCACGTCGGCTCGCCAGCCCGAAATGGGCCAGGAAATCGGGGGTGGTTGCATAAGTCAACGGGCGGCCCGGTACTTCCCTTCGCCCGGCGGGCCGCACCCAACTGGCCTCCATCAGCACATCAATCGTGCCCTTTGATATCTGCACACCGCGAATCGCCTCGATCTCCGCGCGGGTGACCGGCTCATGATAGGCGATGATCGCCAGCGTCTCGATCGCCGCACGGCTCAGCTTGCGCGGCTCCTCCCGGTCGCGGCGCAGCAAATGCGCCATGTCGGCTGCGGTCTGGAAATGCCAGCGCTCGCCGCGCCGCACCAGGCCAATGCCCCGCCCGGCATAATCAGCCTCGATCACCGCGAGCGCCCCGCGAATGTCGCCCTCCCCGGCATGGGCGCGGATCTGGTCGATCGTCATCGGCGCACCGGCGGCAAACAGCACCGCTTCCACCGCGCGGACAAAATCATCGGGCGGGTTCATGCCGGCCGCCGCAGATAAAGCGGCGCAAAGGGCGATTTCTGCTGCAGCTCCACCCGCCCCTGCCGCGCCAGTTCAAGCGCCGCCAGAAAGCTGGATGCCAGCGCCGATTTGCGGAACGGCCCGGCAGCTTGCGCTGGCAGGAAAGCCTCGATGCTCGCCCAGTCAATCTGTTCGCCCAGCAACCGGGCAACTCGCTCCAGCGCCGCCTCCAGCGTCATTACCGGACGATTGGCGACGATGTGCATCACCGGGCGGGTCCGCGCACTCACCCGGCCGTAAGCGGCGATCAGATCATAGATTTCGGCCTGCCACAGCGCCTTGCGCACCGTCCGCAAACCCTCTGCCGCGCCGCGCGGGAACACGTCGCGCCCCAGCCGATCCCGCGCGAGCAGCCGCGCGCCGCTCTCCCGCATCGCATTCAGCCGTTCCAGCCGCAGCTGGAGGCGCAACGCGAGTTCTTCGGGGCTAGGCTCTACTTCCGGGTCGCGGGGCAGCAGCAGCGCCGATTTCAGATAGGCCAGCCACGCCGCCATCACCAGATAATCTGCCGCCAGCTCCAGCTTCAGCGACCGAGCCTGATCGACATAGGCAAGATATTGATCGACGAGCGCCAGGATCGACAAGGCCCGCAAATCCACCTTTTGCGACCGCGCAAGCGCCAGCAACAGATCGAGCGGCCCTTCCCACCCCTCGATATCAACGGTCAGCACGTCCACCACCGGATGATCGGGCATCACCGGCGGTTCCGGTGGCGTTGGCAGATCGAGTTCGGTCGTCATCGGTTCAACCGATGGGTTAGGGCCAATCATGCCACCGGGACAAGCCCGGTGGTAAAAGGCGTTACGCGATCGGCGCAGGTGCCGCGCGGTTGAGGGCGCTGCCCTGCTTCGGCAGCGAGACCGCGGTGCCGAAAATCAGCATCATCAGCCCGCCGAAAATCTGATCTGTGCCGACAATGCCGAACACGCCGGCAAGAATGCCCACGAGCCCCGCCATCGTCATCGCCGCTGCGCCAGTGCGAAAAACCCGCTGGCCGGATGCCGCGCGCCCAACCCCGCCCTTCGCCATCCTGCCACGCATCGATGCACCGCTGATGATGCCCACCAGGCCGATCAGCGCCAGCAATCCGCTCACCAGCGTCACATAAAATGCCACGTTCATGGTCAACTCCGCTCACTGAAAGGACACTATGTCCTTACACATAGTCATGTACACCTGACATGGCTTCGATGTCAAGCGTCACTGACATTGCGCGGCTATACCCTTAAGCGAGCGCGAGCAGAGTGTCGCGCTTGGCGATGCATTCAGCAATGTCCCCCTGCGGCGTGATCCCCGCCACGCTCGCCATCGCCCGGTCCAGCCGATCGCGCGACGCTGGCGGCATATCGCCGATCAGGCTGGCAATCTCCACCATCTCATCCATCCGGCCCCAGCAATCGAGCACGATATCGCACCCGGCCGCCAGCGCCCCCACGGCCTTTTCGCCTGCGGTGCCCGAAAGCGCCTTCATGTCGATGTCATCCGTCATCAACAGCCCGTCAAAGCCGATCCGCCCCCGGATGATGTCGTTGATGACGATGGGGGAAAGGGTGGCCGGGCGATCAGCATCCCAGGCCTGGAACACGATATGCGATGTCATCCCCATGGGCGCGTCCCTCAGCGTGCGGAACGGTTCCAGATCAATCTCAAGGTCCGCGTCGCTCGCGGTGACGGTGGGCAAATGGTAATGTGTGTCGACAATCGCCCGGCCATGGCCCGGCATGTGCTTCACCACGCCGATAACGCCCGCACTGCGCAACCCCTCGATGATCGCACGCCCCATCGCGGCGACGCGCATCGGCTCATGCCCATAGGCGCGGGTGGCGATGGCAGGCGTGGTGTCGGGCTGGCAGACATCCAGCAGCGGCCAGCAATCGACGTTGATCCCCACCTCCGCCAGCATCAGCCCCACCGCCTGAGCATTCGCCCGTGCCGCCTCAATCGCTGACATTGGCGCAGTCTCGTACAGCGCATCAAACGCTGGCCCTGCGGGCGATGCCGGCCATTCCGGCGGGCCCATCCGCGCCACACGCCCGCCTTCCTGATCGATCAGGATCGGCACATCGTCCCGGCCAGACAGCGCCCGAAGGTCGCTGGTCAGCGCCAGCACCTGCCCGCGCGTTTCCACATTACGTTTGAACAAAATATAGCCGCACGGATCGGCATCGCGAAAAAATGCCCGCTCATCGGCGGTCAGGGACAGGCCCGACAGCCCATAGATCACTGGTTTCATGCGCGCAGGGCTAGCCTAGTTGCGCGCGATGAAACAAGCCTCTCCGGCGAGTTGCAGCTTGGCGCACAGCTCATCGGCCTGGGTCGCGCTGCCCGCGTTCACGCGCAGGCGGTACACGGTGCGGCCCTTCACCTCGGCGCTCTGCACCGATTTGCCGAGCGGCCCCAGATAGCTGAACCGCTTGGCTGATTTTGCCCAGGCGGCATTGGCCGAAGCCTCATCCGGGAACGACCCGAGCTGCACCAGCGCACCACCCGATGTGCCCACCGCCACCGGCTTTTGCATCGGCAATGCGCCGGGAGCCGGTGCCTTCAACATGCCGCCCGATGGCGGCACCATGGCCGCGCCCGTGGTACCCTGCGGCTTGGGCGCGGTGGCGGGCGTGCCCGGCATTGGCGCCTCTGGCATCGCATTCAGATCGATGGAGGCATTGCCGTCGACCTTGCCTTCGCTGGTGGCAAAGGCCGTATCGCCTTCACCCTCTACCTTCATCCCGCCCGGCGTATCGGGCTTGACCTTGTAGTCACCTTCCACTGCGGCGATCAGTTCGCCAGTGCCCTTTGGCCCGTCGCGGTGCTGATACCAATAAACGCCGTAAATCGCCCCCGCGATCAACGCGAGGCCAAGCAGCACGAACAAGCCGATCTGCACGATCGACGGCCCACCGCCATAATCCTCGTCGACGGTCTCCAGCCATGGCAGCCGGTCTTCGTCGCGAATCTCATAGTCACCGGCGGTTGCCATCAATTCATCTCCTGAACAGCCTCGACACCCATGATGCCGAGCCCGCTACGAATGATTTGCCCTATCGCATCAGCCAGGAAAAGTCGCGCGCAG
>JBBQDD010000092.1:0-8227 GCA_038319335.1 Sphingomonadales bacterium | reverse complement strand
CGTGATCGACGCCGGTTGCTTTGGACGTCAGACGGTGGCGGGAGAATAACGGCTGGCGGTGCCCATCGGTGCCGCTTGGCGCGGTTCCAAGTCCATTGTCCCGCCTGCGCTGCAGGATGATCAGGCGAAGCGCTTGGACGTCCAGGTGACGAGCACGGAAAACGCCATCAGCCCGATATCAACGGCGGCGCGCACTTCGCGCGGCGTTGGGTCGCTCGCCTCATGCGTGATGATACGGATGTCGGCGGACGGATGCCGAACCGACATCGCCACCAGCAACAATGCACACCCACCCAGAACAATACGACGATTACGCATGGCGCATCGACCTCCTGAAGTCAGCCTTACCTTACTTCGGCGAGGTTAACAAGGGCGCATTGGTGGGCGTTCAGGCTGCCATTGCCAGATCATAATGCACCCGGTCGCGCCCCTCGGTCTTGGCGGCAAACAGGGCGCGATCAGCGCGGCGATACAGCTTTTTCCAGTCGATTTCACTCAGCAGCGGGCCAGTGCTTGCACCAATGCTCGCGGTAACGGTCAGGTCGAACGGCATCCGTTCGGCGCGGAGGCGATCCAGGATAGTGGCCGCATCGATCGCACGATCGGCGGGCAGCAGGATCGCGAATTCCTCTCCGCCGATTCGCGCCACGAGCGACCCCGCGGGCACCGACGCACGCAGTGACCGCGCGAAGACACGCAGCACTTCGTCGCCGCCATCATGGCCGATGGTTTCGTTCACAGCCTTGAAGTGATCAAGATCAGCAATCAGCAAAATGTGATCGCCCGGCCGCCCGATGGCCGCACCCAGGAACGATCGGCGGTTGAGCAGTCCCGTCAGCGGATCGGTATCGGCCAGCGCGCGGGCGGCGAGTTCGCGCACCCGGGCATCGTCGCGTTCACGGCTGAGCAGCCGGATGCGGAACGAAATGGCAAGCGATGACAGCAAGGCTTCGCTGGTCATCGCGAGGATGGTGGAATTATCGACCCAGAAGCTCCAGTCGAGGAAATGCAGGGCATTGGCGACCCGTAGCCCGGCAAAGAAAATCGGCGCGGCCCAGGCGATGCTGAAAATCCAGAAAAACCGGCTCCCGGTTCGCCAGGCTCGCCACAATATCGGTGGCACGAGTGCCACGAGACTGAGAAATGACAAGCTGAACAGCCGGTGCAGCAACTCGGCTTGCCAGGGGGCCAACGCTGCAAACATCAAGGCGGTGCCCATCATCAGCACGCATGCCGACACAATTGCTGGCGACAGCCATCCGGTAAAGACGCGCGGTTCGAAATAGGTCCGGGCAAACAAAAGCGCGAGGCTGGCCGATGTGCCCAGCATCAGATAATTCAGGCGGATGCGATCAACGTCTGGCATGTCAGGCCACACCCAGGCAAGCGCGCCGGACGACGACAGCGCATAGACCGCCAGCGTGCCGACCATCAGGCAATAGATGATTTGGAAGGCGTGGCCCAGCGCCCGCCACATCGCGAAATTCTGGATGATCAGCGCCAGGCATAGCCCGCCAAACGCGGCATAAACTGCTGCCATGAACAGGTTGATACGGGCACTTTCGCGCAGCGTTACGATTTGGGGCCCAATCAGCACGCCGCGCAGATTGGCGGACTTTTCGACCCGCCACATCAGCTGGACCAGCGGCGTCGCACGGGCCGGCAGCACCTGTTCCACGACCGCGCCAAGCTGGATATGGCGTGAAATCGCGGCCCGACCAAGCGGCAGCGCGATGATCGCCCCATCGGCATAGCGGCCATACAGGGTGGTGCGCTGTTGCCATGTCGCCGCGGTGCGCACGGCCATCGGCATGCTGGGGCTGGACCAGTCGGGCAGCACGGGCGCGAGAACCCAGAAATCGCCCTTGCCGAATCGGGCTTGTGGCGTGCGGCAGTCGAAGTGGACGGGCGCCGCAAACTGCGCGCGCGCAGTTTCGCCGACATTGACCCGTTTGATGCAGGTGGAAAGCGGCGCGTGGCGCAGCGCCGCCTGGGCAGTGGCTGGCCCGGCATTCAAGCTGGCGGCCATCACCGCGAGCATCACGCCGACAACGCGCCACCAGAAATTTGAACGCCCGAACACCATCTGGCTGGGCTTAAGCGGTTATAGCAAAGATAGTGTAAAGATGCCGGGCAGCGGGCCTGTGGAGCGGGGAAACCGGCAGCTGCCAGCCTCCCCGCTCCACCGCCGCCACGCGGGTGAATCACCCCTGCGACAGCAGAATCATCGGCGTCGTAGAATCACCGCGAAACGGGCACGTCGTTGGTGGCGGCAATCTGCACCCCGCCAGTGGCGGCGGCGACGCGCTGATCCAGCTGACGGCGCGCTTCAGCGGTCGCGGAGGCGCGGCATTGCATTTCGCTGGAGGTAAACAGCAGGCGGGTACCGGCATTGTGCGTGCATACCTGCCTGGCTGCCCGGACGATACGGCCGTCGATGCTGGCCCGCCCGGCGGTGCTGATCAGGTCGGCAGGGGTTACCTTCACGATGCGGCGTGGCTGATCGGTGGTCTGGGCAACGCCCGGCGCGGTGATACCGAATGACAGCACGGCAAAGACTGGCAGCGCCAGGGCGTGAATCGGGGAATGCTTGATGAGCATGATGGTCTCCTGGGGAGGGTGTGAACATGTCCGCGGTCTGTGCCGCGTGACGCCGACCCCCTAGCCGCGCTGCGAGTCAGGCGCGTGACCGGTCAAAGACGATGCAGCGAAGGGACGACGACAGAAATGCTGCCAAAGCGTCACAGCGCTGTCATGCCTGGCGAACGGTGACAGGCACAAAAAAGGGCGACCCGGTGGATCGCCCTTGATTGTTCGGCAGGAGATTCGAGGGTTATTTGACCTCGATCTTTTCCGCTCTGCCCTTTTTCTTCGGTTTTTTCGGCGCGGCGGCGACGATTTCAAACGCCAGCGCGTTGTCCTTCAGCTTGATCGTGACTTCACCGCCATGCACGAGCTTGCCGAACAACAGTTCCTCGGCGAGCGGCTGCTTGATCTTTTCCTGGATCAGGCGGCCCATTGGGCGGGCACCGTACAGCTTGTCATAGCCCTTGGTCGTCAACCAGGCCTTTGATTCGTCGTCCAGATTGATGTGCACCTGCCGATCCGCCAGCTGCAGTTCCAGCTGGAGGATAAACTTGTCGACCACGCGAGCGACCACCTCGGGAGGCAGATAGCCGAACGGCACGATCGCATCGAGCCGGTTGCGGAATTCGGGCGTGAACATCTTTTTCACCGCTTCCTCATCCTCGCCCTCCCGCGTTACCGCGCCAAAGCCGACTGCCTCGCGCGCCATGTCGCTGGCACCCGCATTGGTCGTCATGATCAGGATGGTGTTGCGGAAATCGACCGTCTTGCCGTGGTGATCGGTCAATTTGCCGTTGTCCATGACCTGCAACAGGATGTTGAATAGGTCAGGATGCGCCTTTTCGATCTCGTCGAGCAGCAGCACCGAATGCGGCTGCTGATCGACCGCGTCAGTCAGCAGGCCACCCTGATCGTAACCAACATAGCCCGGGGGCGCACCGATCAGGCGGCTGACCGAGTGGCGTTCCATATATTCGGACATGTCGAACCGCTGCAGCGGAATGCCCATGATGCTGGCGAGCTGGCGCGCCACTTCAGTTTTGCCGACGCCGGTGGGGCCGGTGAACAGATAGTTGCCGATCGGCTTGTCGGGATCACGAAGCCCCGCACGGCTGAGCTTGATGGCCGAGCTGAGTTTCTCGATCGCGGCATTCTGGCCGAACACTACCCGCTTGAGATCAGTATCCAGGCTGGCGAGCGCTGCCGTATCGTCCTTCGACACTGATTTTGGCGGGATGCGCGCCATCGTCGCGATCACCTGTTCGATTTCCTTGGCAGTGATGGTGCGCTTGCGGCGGCTGGGTGGCACCAGCATCTGCATCGCGCCCACTTCATCAATCACGTCAATCGCCTTGTCGGGCAATTTACGATCGTTGATGTAACGCGCCGACAGCTCGACGGCGGTCTTGATCGCATCGGGCGTGTATTTCACCGAGTGATGCTCTTCAAACGCGGTGCGCAGGCCGGTGAGGATCTTGATCGTATCCTCGATCGTCGGCTCATTGACGTCGATCTTTTGGAACCGGCGCAGCAGCGCGCGATCCTTTTCGAAATGGTTGCGGAATTCCTTGTAGGTGGTCGATCCAATGCAGCGGATGGTGCCGCCCGACAATGCGGGCTTCAGCAGGTTCGATGCATCCATCGCGCCGCCGCTCGTCGCCCCCGCACCAATCACGGTGTGAATTTCGTCGATGAACAGGATCGCGTCGGGCAGCTTTTCCAGCTCGTTCACGACCGCCTTCAGGCGCTCCTCAAAATCACCGCGATACCGCGTGCCCGCCAGCAACGCGCCCATATCGAGCGAGTAAATGACGGCGGGCTTCAGCACCTCCGGGACATCGCCTTCGATGATCTTGCGCGCCAGCCCTTCGGCAATCGCGGTCTTCCCGACGCCGGGATCACCGACATAAAGCGGGTTATTCTTGCTGCGGCGGCACAGGATCTGCACCGTCCGATCAACTTCTGCGTGGCGACCGATCAGCGGATCGACCTTGCCCTTGCGGGCCTTTTCATTGAGGTCGACGCAGAATTGCTTCAGCGCGCTTTCGCCCTTGGCCTTGCCGTCCTGCTTGGCCGGCTTTTCCTCTTCGGCGCCCTTGGGGGATGATGCCTCGGTTGGCGTGCCGCCCTTGCCGACGCCGTGGCTGATGAAGCTGACGGCATCCAGGCGGCTCATATCCTGCTGTTGCAGGAAATAGACCGCATAGCTTTCCCGCTCGCTGAACAACGCGACGAGCACGTTTGCGCCGGTCACTTCATCGCGGCCCGATGACTGGACGTGCAGGATAGCACGCTGCACCACGCGCTGGAATCCGCTGGTCGGTGAAGGATCGGTAGCCTGTTCGACCTTCAGCGCCTCAAGCTCGGTATCGAGATAATGCGCGACGGTGGTTTTCAGCTCGCCCAGGTCAACACCGCACGATGCCATCACCTTGCTGGCATGTTCGTCATCGACCAGTGCCAGCAACAGATGTTCGAGCGTCGCATATTCATGGCGGCGCGATGAGGCAGCTTCGAGCGCCTTGTGCAGCGTAGTCTCAAGCGCGGAGGCAAAGGATGGCATTGTCGTCTACTCCAAATGGGCCGGCATGGACCGGCCCTTTCCAGCTATGTTGGAAGGCACCGCCCCCGCATCAAGCACTTGACAAGATCGCGCCCCCACCACGGTATCGGGCTCAGGGTGGAAGGGCGCTCGCTGCATCATCGCCGGAATAGCGCGGCAGCGCTTGCGCGATGGTTAACGGCTTTTGACAAATGTCGCTGGGTGCGCTCGATCTCAGCGGTCAGCGCGGTGATGCGCGCCTCCAGCTCCTCGACCGAAAACGGGTCGAGCTCCAGCCGGGCAAGCGCATCCAGTGGATCGCTCGCCCGACGCGGCAAATTCTCGTCGGGCTCCATCTGCGTAACGTTGACCCGCACGACCGGCGTGTCAATAAGGTCGTTGGGGACACGCAGAGGACGGGACGGGGCTTTTTTCAGACATGAGCAAAAGGCACACCCGATGACAGCGATGGCCGCGACCCCGCCCGCAACGATGACCGCGATTGATCCGGCCGCGCCCGGCGGGCCAGAGGTGCTGCTGCCCGTCATCCGCCCGGTGCCGGTGCCGGGGGAGGGCGAGGTGTTGATCCGCTTGGCCGCCGCCGGGGTGAACCGGCCCGATGTGCTCCAGCGCAAGGGGATGTACCCGATGCCGCCAGGTGCGCCCTCCATTCTGGGGCTGGAGCTGGCGGGGACAATCGTGGCGCTGGGCGCGGGCGTGGAGCGCGAGATGCTCGGCCAGCCGGTCTGCGCGCTGGTCGGCGGCGGGGGCTATGCCGAATATGCCGTTGCGCCTGTTGGCACCTGCCTGCCCGTGCCGCCGTCGATTTCGATGGTGGAGGCAGCCGCCATCCCCGAAACATTGTTCACCGTGTGGACCAATGTGTTTGAGCGCGGCTATGCGGCTGAGGGCGACACGATATTGGTGCATGGCGGCACCAGCGGCATTGGTACGATGGCGATCGCGCTGGGCATGATTTTCGGGCTGCGCGTGATCGTGACGGCAGGGTCTGACGACAAATGCGCCGCCGCGGTGGCGCTGGGGGCCGCGCACGCGATCAACTATGCCACGCAGGATTTCGTGGCCGAGGTGAAGTCATTTACCGCGGGTGCCGGCTGCGCGGTGGTGCTCGACATGGTTGGCGGGGAATATGTGCCGCGCAACCTGCAATGCCTGGCCGATGACGGCCGCCATGTCTCGATCGCGGTCCAGGGCGGGCTGATGGCGACGATCCCGATCTTTGAGGTGATGCGCCGCCGCCTGACGCTGACCGGCTCCACGCTGCGCCCCCGCGACCTGGGTTTCAAATCAATGGTGGCCGACGAATTGTCGCGGATGGTGTGGCCGCATGTGGAGGCGGGCAAGCTGAAGCCCGTCATCGACAAAACCTTCCCCCTCGCCCAAGCTGCCGCAGCCCATGCCCGCATGGAGGCGGGCGACCATGTCGGGAAAATCGTGCTGACGATGGAGTGAGTGCGCCGTTGGGAGCGCAGCTTGTCGGCCCGCTCGATAATCTGAATGGAGGAAGCGGAAGCTCTGTTTTAAGGAAGTGCGCGACGACAGGAACCCGCCATGACTGACATGATCCTCCACGAATATGCCCCTTCCGGAAACTGCTACAAGATCCGGCTAACCGCAGCTCATCTGGGGATCGCACTGGAGCGGCGCAGCTATGATATTCTGGCGGGCGAAACGCGGACGTCGTCGTTTCTGGCGGCAATCAATGCCAATGGCCGCATTCCCGTGCTGCAGATCGGCGATCGGTTTTTGCCGGAGAGCAACGCGGCATGCTTTTTCCTCGCCGATGGATCGCCACTGATCCCGGCGGATCGCTTCGCGCGGGCCGATATGCTGCGTTGGATGTTCTTCGAACAATATAATCATGAACCCAATATCGCGACGCTGCGGTTCTGGCTGGCGTTTGTCGGCGCGGATGCGCTCAGCGACATGCAAAAGGCGCAGATACCGGGGAAGCGCGCGGCCGGCGAGGCTGCACTGGCGCTGATGGATGAGCAATTAAGCCGGACGCCGTTCCTGGTCGGGGACAGGCTGACGCTCGCCGATATCGCCCTTTATGCGTATACCCATGTTGCTGGCGAGGGTGGGTTCGATCTCGTTTCCTATCGGGCCGTGACGGCGTGGATGGCGCGGATCGCAGCGATGCCGGGTTATATTGGCATTCTCGATTAAAAAAGGTGCAATTCTGCGGCCCCCAACGATTCGAAATGTAACATAAACGGGGCATAGCCGCCGAACCAGCTAATGGTTGCAAGGGTTCGAGCATGGATGTTGCCCAGCTTGTGATGGATACCGGCTTTACTGATTTGGCCGATTTCGCACATTCCACCCCATTCATTCCGGAAAAGACAGTGGAGGGGCGCAGGCAGTTCCGCACCATCTGGATTTCGGACATTCACCTTGGCACGCGCGGGTGCAATGCCGGGATGCTGATCGATTTTCTCGATCATGTCGACAGCGAGACGCTGTATCTGGTTGGCGACATCATCGATGGCTGGCGGCTGAAGAAGAAATTCTATTGGCCTGCCGCGCATAATGACATCGTCTGGCGGTTGCTGAAGCGGGCCAAGCGCGGTGCCAAGGTTATCTATATTCCCGGCAATCATGACGAGGTTTTCCGCCAGTTTTCCGGGCTGGACTTTGGCGGCATCTCCATCCGGCGCAAGGCCATTCACCAGACGGCAGACGGCAGGCGGCTGCTGGTGCTGCACGGCGATGAATTTGATGCGATCACGCTGGCACACAAGTGGCTCGCGCATGTCGGCGATTTCGCTTATAACGGTCTCATGGCGCTTAATCGTGGGGTCAACGCGTTTCGTAGACGCTTCAACATGCCGTATTGGTCGCTGTCAAAGCATGCCAAGGCGAAGGTGAAGAACGCCGTCGAGTTCATTTCCAATTATGAAGAAATCGTGGCGCATGCGGCCGGCGCGCGCGGCGTCGACGGCGTGGTGTGCGGGCACATCCACACAGCGGAACACCGCATGATCCAGGGCATCGAATATTGGAACGATGGCGATTGGGTGGAAGGATGCACGGCGCTCGTGGAGCATTTCGATGGCCGGATGCAGGTGCTCCATT
>JBBQDD010000091.1:0-8347 GCA_038319335.1 Sphingomonadales bacterium | reverse complement strand
CTGCACAAAGCGGACTGGCGGCCATTACCGGGCAAATGGCGGGCGTATCGCCCAATGTTGCAGGCGGCGGGGGCGGGGCGGCAGGACCGGCACGCGCGCGGGTCGCGGCCATTCAGGGCCAGCTCGCGGAAGCACGCGGGCGGGGCTTCACCGAATCACATCCCGATATCATCGCGCTGAAGAGCCAGCTGTCGCAGGCGCAGGGGGTTGCACGCAACGAGCCGTTGAGCGCCGGGGCGGGAAGCACCAACAACCCGGTCTTCATGTCGCTCCAGTCGCTGCGGGCCGACAAACAGGCGCAGGTGGCAGCACTTACGGCGCGCAAGGCGCAATTGCAGAACGATCTTGATCAGCTCCAGACGAAGCTCAGCGGTGATCCCACGGTTGCCGCAGAGCAGGCCCAGCTCGAGCGCGATTATCAGGTGCTGAAGGATCAGTATGACAAGCTGTTGGCTGATCGCGAGGATATCAAGCTTCGCGGCCAGGTGCAGAACCAGACCGATGCGATCAAGTTCAGCGTCATCGATCCGCCGACCGCGCCGCGCGCGCCCACCGCGCCAAACCGGCCGTTGCTGCTGACCGGGGTGCTGATCGCCGGGCTGGGCGCTGGGATCGGCGCGGCGTTTGCGCTTGGCCAGTTGCGGACCACTTTCCCCACGGCAAGCCGCCTTGAACGCGCGACGGGCATGCCTGTGATCGGATCGATCGGCGAAATGGTGACCGATGCCCAGCGCAGCCTGACCCGGAAGCATCTGACATATTTTGTCGGTGGGTCCGGCGGGTTGATGGCGGCCTATGTCGCGTTGATCGGCGTTGAATTCCTGCAGCGGGGGTTGGTGGCATGAGCGAGATGCGCCCCATTCGCGCGGCTGGCCGCTCGCCCGTGCAGCCGGGCCGCTCGCTGCTGGAACGCGCCGCCGCAGTCTATGATTTTGAGGCCGGGTTTCGCCATGCCGGCGCGCCCGCCACACCACCAGTTGCCGATCCGGCCCCTGAACCGCTGGCCCCGCTGCGCATGCCGATCGCAGCAGCGCCACCGCCACCGCCACTTACAGCCGAAGCTCCCGCCGCTCGCCGCACAGGTGGCGTCGGGGCAATCGGCCGGGCGCTGCTCGCGGCGCAAGGGTTGCTCGTCCCCGGCGCGCCCGTTGGCGTGCTGGCCGAGGAGTTTCGGTTGGTGAAACGCCAGCTGCTGCTTACCGCGCGCGCCGTGCGTGCGGCACAGGGCGATCGAAGCCGCACGATCCTGGTGTGTTCGGCCAATCCGAACGAAGGCAAAACCTATTGCTCGCTCAACCTGGCACTCTCGCTCGCCGCTGAGCGCGATACAGAGGTGCTGCTGGTCGATGCCGATTTCGCCAAGCCTGATGTGATGGGCCGGCTGGGGCTGAGCGAAGGGCAGGGGCTGCTCGATGCGCTCGCCAACCCCGCAATCGATGTCGAGGCGTGTGTGGTGCGTACTGACGTGCCGCAGCTGAGCCTGTTGCCGGCGGGCACCAAGAGCAACCAGGATACCGAACTGCTCGCCAGTGATCGCACCCCGGTGCTGATCCAGGCGCTGCTGGATGCCAATCCGCGCCGCATCGTGATTTTTGATTCACCGCCCGCGCTTGCCGCATCGCCCGCCGCCACGCTGGCCCAGCATGTCGGGCAGGTGATGATGGTGGTGCGCGCTGACCGCACCAGCGATGGCGATCTGCGCGAGGCGGTGGGGCTGCTCGGCGGCTGCCCGGAAATCCAGCTGGTCCTCAATTCAGTGTCCTACGCACCCGGTGGGCGGCGGTTTGGCAGCTATTATGGCTTGGAGGAGCCCAAATGACCCGGTTTGCGATCATCATCACCACGCTGGGCGTTGCCAGCATCGCGGCGACGCCCGCCGATGCCCGCAAGCGGGAGATTACGCCCTATATCGAGATTGGCCAGATCGTGACGGCTGATCTGAACGCCAATGATGTGCTGACCTATTCAACGGTCGCGGTCGGTGTCGACGCATCGGTGTCGACCCGCCGGGTCGAGGCGCAGGTCAGTTATCGGTATGAACGCCGGATCGGCTATCAGGGCCGGATCGACGACAGCGACGTGCATAGCGGTCTTGCCCGCGCCGCCGTGCGCGTGGTGCCCGGCGTGAGCATTGAAGGCGGGGCGATCGCGACGCGGGCCCGGTCCGACGTGCGCGGGGCAAATCCCGGCGTGCTCGTCGGCAATGTTGCCAATATCGCGCAGGTCTATTCGGTTTATGTCGGCCCTACGGTTGGCACGCATATCGGCGATCTGGGTGTCAGCGCCAGCTATCGCTATGGCTATACCAAGGCCGAAGCCGCTGGTGCGACCGGCGTCGCGGCGGGCCAGCCCCGGCTGGATGCGTTTGACAGTTCGCGCAGCCAACTGGCGCAGGCGAGCCTGAACCTGAAATCGGGCACCGTGCTGCCGGTGGGGATCACCGTAAGCGGCGCATGGGAGCGCGACGACGCGACCCAGCTGCAGCAGAAATATGAGGGCAAATATGCCCGCGCTGACCTGTTGCTGCCGGTCGGCCGCGGCCTCGCGATCGTCGGCGGGGCGGGATATGAGAATATCAAGGTGACGTCGCGTGATCCGGTGCTCGGCATTGGCGGGCAGCCGGCGGTCGATGGCAATGGCCGGTTCCAGACCGATCCCAACAGCCCCGCGCGGATCGCGTACAGCTTTGACGGCATTTATTACGACGCGGGCGTCGTGTGGCGGCCCAGCAAGCGCACCCAGTTCGAAGCACGCGTGGGCAAGCGTTATGGCACCAGCAGCTTTACCGGATCGTTCAGCTATGCCCCCAGCCAGGCCGTCGCGATCCGCGTTGGCGTGTATGATGGCATCCAGACCTTTGGTCGCCAGCTGCAGAACGGCCTTGCCAATGTCGGCACCAGCTTCAATGCAGGGCGTGCAGGCGGCTTTGGTGGGGACTTTAACGGCTGTATCTTTGGTGCCGAGGGCGGTGCGGCGGGGAGTTGCCTGAACGGGGCGCTGCAATCCGTTTCCACCTCTGCCTATCGCTCACGCGGGGTTGATGCCATCATCTCGGTCAGCCGGGGAGCACTCACCTTTGGCGCCGGCGCCGGCTATGCCAATCGCGAATTCCAGTCCGCGAGTGGCGGGGGCGGCTTCAGCGTGAACGGCGTGACGGACGACAGCTATTACGTCCAGGCATTCATCGCGCGCCAGCTGGACAGCACAACGTCGATCGATGCGACGGCGTTCGCCAATTACTACCAGTCCATCTTTTCAGGCGCGACCGACTTATTTGGGGTTGGCGCCACCGGCACGTTCAGCAAGCGGTTCGGGCGATTGGGTACACAGGCTTCGGTCGGCATTTACAGCTTTGGCCAGCAGGGGCAGGACACGACGATATCAGTGCAGGCGTTGCTGGGGGCACGATATTCGTTCTGACGACGAACGGACAAGTGCCTGATTGGGATGACGATGAATGTACGATGATCATTACGGATTGAGCGGACGGCCGTTCCAGCTGACGCCTGATCCGCGATTCTGGTTCGAATCCGCCACGCATAAGAAAGCGATGGCCTATCTGGGCTATGGATTGAGCCAGGGTGAGGGATTCATCGTCGTCACCGGTGATATCGGCGCGGGCAAGACGACGTTGGTCGGGCATCTGATGGCATCCATCGATCTTGAACGCCTCCACGCGATCAAGATCGTATCCAGCCAGATCGAATCCGATGATCTGCTGCGGATGGTTGCCAGCGGGCTGGATATCGATCCGACCGGCATGGTGAAGGCGCAACTGCTGACCGCCATCGAGCGCGGGCTGCACGCGGTGGCGCGCGGCGGCAGGCGGACCTTGCTGATCGTCGATGAAGCCCAGGCACTACCGGTTTCCGCACTGGAAGAGCTGCGGATGCTGTCGAACTTTCAGGCGGGCGGCCATGCGCTGCTGCAGATTTTCCTGCTCGGCCAGCCCGAGTTTCGCCGCCAGCTGCAAGGGGCGGCGGGGCTGGAACAACTGCGCCAGCGCGTCATCGCCATGCACCATCTCGATCCGATGGGGCCGCAGGAAATCGAACCCTATATGCGCCACCGACTGGGCGTGGTGGGATGGCAGGGCCGCCCTCAATTCACCCCTGATGCCATCGCCGCGCTCTACCGGGGGTCGGACGGTGTGCCGCGTCGCCTGAACCAGCTGGCCGGGCGCGTGCTGCTGTTCGGCGCGATCGAGCAGATCGACACCATCGACGCGCGCGCCGTGGAAGCGGTGATTGCCGATATCGCGGGCGACACGCCAACGCTGGTGCCATCACCCGCCGCCACTGCGCCTGAACCGGCACCCATGGTCGCGCCACCAGCGCCCGAGATGGTCGTGCCCGAACCGCTGCCGATGCGCCATCAGGGTACGTGGCAACCGCCCGGCCCGCCGCTTGAGGCGGGTGGCGCAGACACATCTGCATTGCAGGCGCGCGTCGCCGTGCTTGAAGCGCAAGTGGCGGAGCAGGAGCTTGCCCTGCGCCGGGTGCTCACCTTGCTGATCGACTGGGTGGAGAGCGACAGCCAGCGCCCCGATTTGTCATCGCTGCGGTCGCCCGCTGCATGAACGCGCTGAGCACCGTCACCACCACCGATACGCGCGTGTGCAACGCCATGTCGGTCGATGTGGAGGACTGGTTTCAGGTCGGCGCATTCGAAGGCGTGATCGACAAGGCCGATTGGCCGGGGCTCGCCCAGCGGGTTGAGCGCAACACCGATGCCGTACTGGCGCTGTTTGCTGAAACGGGCGTGAAAGCGACGTTTTTCACGCTGGGCTGGGTCGCACATCGCCACCCCGCGCTGATCCGCCGGATCGTGGATGCGGGGCATGAAATTGCGAGCCATGGCTGGGATCATCAGCGTGTCTTCACCATGACGGCAGCGTCATTCCGCGCCGATCTGGATGCGGCACGCGCAGCGATTGAGGATGCGGCGGGGGTGCCCGTCACCGGTTACCGCGCGCCAAGCTTTTCGATCGACCAACGCACGCCATGGGCGCATAGCGTGCTGGCCGAGGCGGGCTATCGTTACTCATCAAGCGTCGCGCCAATCGCGCATGATCACTATGGTTGGCCCGATGCGCCACGCCGCGCCTGTCGGCCGGTGGCAGATGCCGCGCTGATCGAACTGCCCATCACGATCGCGTCGGTCGCCGGGCGCGAGATGACCACCGGCGGCGGATTTTTCCGGCTGTTTCCGGCGGCGATCACCCACCGCGCGGTGCGCCAGTCGAACGCGAACGACCAGCGCCCGGCGATATTCTATTTTCACCCTTGGGAAATCGACCCCGGCCAGCCGCGCGTTGCAAGTGCGCCGCTGAAATCGCGGCTGCGGCACTATAGCCGGCTTGGCGCGATGGCAGGCAAGCTTCGCACGCTGATTGCCGCGCATCACTGGGGACGGGTGGATAGCGTGGTAGCGATAGAGGCGGCGCGGCTGGGATGACCATGCCGTTGCTCTCCATGCCACTGGGCCTGCGCGCTGCCGATCTGCACGATGCAGCCGATCGCGCGCGGATTGCGGCGTTCGTGCGGGCGCATCCTGACGCCACACCCTTTCATTTGCCCGAATGGAACATCGCCGTTGCGCGTGGCTGCGGCCAACGCGCGCACTGCCTGGTGGCGGAGCGGGCGAATGGCGATATCGCTGGCGTGCTGCCGCTGACGGATATCGCGTCCCCGCTGTTCGGCCGGGCGCTGGTTTCCACCGGTTTCGGCGTGGGCGGCGGCATATTGGCGACCAGCGATGATGCCGTGGCCGTGCTGGGCGATGCCGGCTGGGCAATGGCCGAGCGGCTTCGCTGCCCGACGATGGAATTGCGCGGTGGCCCCGTGCCTGCGGGCGACTGGCAGGTGGACGATACCACCTATCTGGGTTTCGCCCGCGATCTCGCGGTGAGTGACGATGCCGAACTGGCCGCAATCCCCCGCAAGCAGCGCGCCGAAGTGCGCAAGGGCCTGGCCGCCGGGCTGGACATCACCACTGGATGTCACGATACAGTCTTGTCGGCGCACTATGCCGTCTATGCGCAGTCAGTCCGCAATCTGGGAACGCCGGTATTCCCAAGGCGCCTGTTCCGCGAAGTTTTACGCGAATTTGGTGAATCAGCCGATATCCTTGTCGTTTCTGACGGGGACCATCCAGTGGCGAGTGTGTTGAGCCTATATATGAACGGGATCGTCTATCCCTATTGGGGCGGTGGCACGCAGGCGGCGCGCGGGCTGCGTGCCAATGATCTGATGTATTTCGCGTTGATGGGCCATGCCCGCGCGCGGGGGTGCACGCGGTTTGATTTTGGCCGATCCAAGACGGGCACGGGGCCTGCCGCCTTCAAGAAAAACTGGGGTTTTGAAGGGAGGCCGCTGGCCTATGCCAAGCGCGCGCCCGCCGGGCAGCAACCGCGCGAAATCAACCCCATGAGCCCGCGTTACCGCCTGCAGGTGGCGGCGTGGCGCAAGCTGCCCTTGTGGGTGGCCAACCGGCTGGGCCCCGTGATTGCCCGGGGGCTTGGCTGATGGGTGACATTTTATTCCTCACCCACCGCATCCCCTATCCGCCCGACCGGGGGGACAAGATCCGCGGGTTCAACATCGTCCGTTTCCTGTCGACTCGCAAACGCGTGCACGTGATTGCCTTTGCCGATGACTCGCGTGATCTGAAGGGCAAGAACGGGCTGGCCCCCTATACCGGCAACCGATCGATCATCTGGCGATCAAAGCCACGCTGGCTGGCGGCGCTGCAGGCACTGGCATTTCGCCGGCCGGTGTCGCTGACGGCGTTTGAAAACGCATCGGTGCAGGAAGCAGTGACAAACCTGCTCGCGCGGCATTCCATCGACACGATTTTCGTCTTTTCCAGCCAGATGGCGCAGTATCTGCCCGCCAAGCCACGGCAAAAGGTGATCATGGACTTTGTCGACATGGATTCGGCGAAGTTTGAGGCTTATGCCAAGAATTCATCCGGGCTGACCCAGTGGATGATGCAGCGGGAAGCGCAATTGCTGCTGGCGCATGAAAAATCGGTGGCGGCCAAGGTGGACGCCAGCCTGTTCGTCAGCGCGCAGGAAGCCGCATTGTTTTGCGAGCGGACCGGCGCAAAGCGCGTGCATGTCGTCGAAAACGGCATTGATACGGTGTTTTTCGATCCCGCCGCCGCATTCAAACGGATTGAGGCGACGGGTGAACTGATCGTGTTCACAGGCCAGATGGATTATCGCCCCAATATCGAAGCGGTGACCTGGTTCGTCGATACCATCCTGCCGCATGTTCGCGTCGCGCACCCCCATGCGCGCTTTGCGATTGTGGGCCGTAACCCCACCGATGCCGTAAAGGCGCTGGCCAGACAGCCCGGCGTGATCGTGACGGGCGAGGTGGCGGACGTGCGCGGCTGGCTGGCTGCCGCTGCCGTTGTGGTAGCCCCGCTGAAGCTGGCGCGCGGCGTGCAGAACAAGGTGCTGGAGGCGATGGCGATGGCCCGCCCCGTGGTCGCGTCAACGGCGGCGGCTGAAGGCATCGACCATGCCGGCACGATTGATACCGGCGGGACGGTGGGCGAAATTGCCGAAGCGGTGAACCGCCTGCTGGCCGATCCGGCCAAGGCTGCCGCGCTGGGCGTGGCGGCGCGCGAACAGGTCATTGCCCGTTATGGCTGGGACGCGCGGCTCGCGGTGCTCGACAGCATATTGGCGATGAGCGCCAAGGTTCGCCCGGCGCGCAAGTCAGCCGCATGACCATGGCCTTTCCGGCCGCCGGTTTCACGGCGGGCGGCGGGGCAGATGCACCCGCCGCCTGGCGACGCCAGGGCGCGGTGCTGGCCGGTGTTGCCGTCGCCTTGCTGGCGCTGTTCTGGCGCGACACGGCCGACCTGGCCCGGCTGTGGTGGACCAGCACGACCTTTGGCCATTGCCTGTTCATCGGCCCTGTGATCGGCTGGCTGGTGTGGCAGCGCCGGGCAGACCTCGCCCAACTCCACCCCGCCAGCTGGTGGCCCGGGCTGTTGCTGGTGGGCGCGGGCGGAGCAGGCTGGTTCATGGGGGATGCCGCCGGCGTGGCGCTGGCCCGGCATCTGGGGCTGGTGATGATGCTGCAGGGCGCGGTGGTGACCCTGTTGGGGCCCTATGTTGCGCGCGGGCTGTTGTTCCCTTTGGCCTATGCGTTTTTCCTGGTGCCGTTTGGCGAATCATTGGAAGCGCCGCTCCAATCCATGACGGTGGCCATGGTGATGCCCATGCTGGCGATAGCCGGGGTGCCCGCCAGCGTTGACGGGGTGCTGATCACCATCCCCAACGGTTATTTTGAGGTGGCGGAGGCATGCTCGGGCGCGAAGTTCGTCATCG
>JBBQDD010000090.1:0-8393 GCA_038319335.1 Sphingomonadales bacterium | reverse complement strand
CCTTGGCCTTCAGTGCTTCCCATGCGGTAATCGCGCCATAGATATCCTCCTGGTCCCACAGCCCCTGTTCCCAGATCGTCGGCACGTTGGAGGGATTGGCGGCGAGCAGCTTGTCGAGCGCCTGGCCTTGCCAGAAACTGTCATAGGCCGTGTGCGCCACCATTTTCTGCCATGCAGGCAGTTGATCGAAACCCGATCGCTTCGCCCATTCATTGGCGCCGCCCAAGCGGCGGAATTCCTCGTAATTGTCGTAAATGCCAGTCGCGGGTTCCTTGCCGTCGCCCTTATACCCGGTCTGCGATCCCACCCAGCCGATATTGGCAAGGCGGAACGCGCCATAATGGAACCAGTCATCGCCCATCCACCCATCGATCATCGGGCTTTCCGGCGCTGCAACCTTCAGCGCCGGGTGCGGGGCGAGCAGCGCCATGACGACCGTAAACCCCTCATAGGATGATCCGATCATGCCGACGCGGCCATTTGATTCGGGCAGGTTTGCCTTGTTCACCAGCCAGTCGATTGTGTCATACGCGTCAGTGACGTGATCGGTGGTGGTGGGGTTCAGCGGGCCGCGCACGGGGCGCGTGACGATATAGTCCCCTTCCGACCCGTATTTGCCGCGCACGTCCTGATAGACGCGGATATAGCCTGCCTTCACGAACACTTCATCGGACAGCGGCAGGGTGGACAGGATCGAGGGGCTGTCCATCCGTTTGGCCCGGGATTTCGCATCATAGGGCGTCCGGGTGAGCACGATCGGCGCGTTGCTGATGCCTTTGGGATAGACGATCACCGTGTAGAGCTTGGTGCCGTCGCGCATCGGGATCATCACCTCGCGCTTCACATAGTCGCGCGCGTCGATCGGCACGGCGAAATTGGTCGGGATGTCGCTGGGCGGAAACGGCGCCTGTTGTGCCGCCATCGGGGTGGCAAGCGTGGCGGCGGCGGCGATCAGCAGGGACGTGCGCTTCATGGGCAGGCTCCGAATAGGGGGATCGGCATCGGCAATCAGTCGCCGCGCTGATAAGGAAAACCCCGTGATAAGCCCCAGTGTCGGTAACTTTGCGATGGCGGTCAATGCCGACAGGCCATGCTGCACTGCACTCAACACTTGGGGATGGGGCCAAGCCGTGATAGGCGCGCGGCCATGCTCAATATCAATGGCATTACGGTGCGGCTTGGCGGCCGCACGATATTGGAACGTGCAAGCGCGACTTTGCCAGCAAAGAGCCGTGTCGGACTGATCGGTCGCAACGGTGCGGGCAAATCGACGCTAATGAAGGTGATGATCGGCGCGCTGGACGCCGATGACGGCGAAATCGAAATGCCGCGCAAGACGCGGATCGGCTATCTGCAACAGGAAGCGCCGCACGGCACGAAAACGCCCATTGATACGGTGCTGGAAGCCGACACCGAACGCGCCGCGCTGTTTGCGGAGGCCGAGCATTGCATCGATCCGAACCGCGTCGCTGAACTTTATGAGCGCCTGGAGGCGATTGATGCCTATACGGCAGAAGCCCGCGCCGCGCGGATTCTGGTCGGGCTGGGTTTTGACGAGGAGATGCAGCAGCGCCCGCTCGACAGCTATTCGGGCGGCTGGAAAATGCGCGTGGCGCTTGCTGCCCTGCTGTTCTCCGAACCCGATCTGCTGCTGCTTGACGAGCCGTCGAACCATCTCGATTTGGAAGCGACGCTGTGGCTGGAAAGCTTCCTGAAGGCCTATCCGGGCATGATGGTGGTGATCAGCCATGAGCGCGATCTGCTGAACAATGTCGTCGACAATATCCTGCACCTCGAAGGCGGCAAGGTGACGCTATACGCTGGCGGTTACGATGCATTTGAGCGCCAGCGGGCGGAACGCGCGGCGCAATTGGCCGCGGCAAAGGCCAGCCAGGATGCCCAGCGGAGCAAGCTGCAGGAATATATCGCCAAAAATTCGGCCCGTGCCTCCACCGCCAAACAGGCGCAGTCGCGACAGAAGATGCTGGCAAAGATGCAGCCGATCGCGGCGATGGCCGAAGATCCCACGCTAAGCTTCGATTTTCCAAGCCCCGATGAGCTGAAGCCGCCACTCGTCACGCTCGACATGGCGACCGTGGGGTACGGCGAAAAGCCGATCCTGCAACGGCTGAACCTGCGGCTTGATCCCGATGATCGGATCGCGCTGCTGGGGCGCAACGGCAATGGCAAAACCACGCTGGCGCGCCTGCTGGCCGCGCAGCTGGCGCCGATGGACGGTGCCATGACAAAGTCCGGTAAGATGCGGGTGGGCTATTTCACTCAGTACCAGGTCGAGGAACTGGACGGCGATGATACCCCGCTGGAGCATATGTCTCGGCTGATGGGCGACAAAAGCCCGGCGGCGGTGCGCGGGCAATTGGGCCGGTTCGGCTTTTCGGGACAGAAGGCGACGACCAAGGTCGGCAAGCTATCCGGCGGGGAACGCGCGCGGCTGGCGCTGGCGCTGATCACGCGCGATGCGCCGCACATGCTGATCCTCGATGAGCCGACCAACCATCTGGACGTCGATGCGCGCGAAGCGCTGGTGCAGGCGCTGAACGCCTATGACGGTGCCGTCGTGGTCGTCAGCCATGATCGCCACATGATCGAGCTGACGGCTGACCGGCTGGTACTGGTCGATGGCGGGACGGCGCGGGAATATGCCGGGTCGCTGGACGATTATACCGATATGATCCTGGGCAAGAACCAGCCGAAGGGCGAAGGCGGCGCGGCCAAGGGCGGCAGCAAGAAGGACAAGAAGGCAGCAGCCCAGGAACGCGAGCGCGTCGTCGCGCTGAAAAAAGCTGCGCATGAGGCAGAGGCGCTGGTCGTCAAGCTTACCGCGCAGCGCAGCGCGATTGACCGCGCGATGTTCGATCCATCCGGCGCGGAACCCTGGCTCGCCAAGCTGTCCATGGGCGAACTCGGCCAGCGCCGCGCCGATGTGGAGAGCAAGCTCGCCATCGCCGAATCGGCTTGGCTGGAAGCAAGCGAGGCGCTGGAATCCGTGCCAGCCTGATGCCTTGAGCACCCTCGCTGGCTGGCGCGCAATTTTTCTGCCATTCTGGGCATCATGGTTCGCACGATTATCCTGTACGGGGTCGGCCTCGCGTTGGCAGCGACGGTGCTGCAATGGCTGGATTATCGCTATGTCACGCGCGCCTTTTCGACCGAGATGTATCTGGCGATGGTGGCCTTTGGATTTGTGAGCATCGGCATCTGGGTCGGTGCCCGCTTGACCGCCCGACCTGCTCCGTCAGCATTTGTCCGCAATGATGCCGCTGCCCGCGCCTTGGGGCTTACCGAGCGCGAGGGTGAGATACTGGCGTTGCTGGCATCGGGCCAATCAAACAAAGAATTGGCGCGCGCGCTGGGCATTTCGCCCAATACGGTCAAAACGCACGTCGCCAGGGTATATGAAAAACTGCGCGTGACGCGCCGGATTGAGGCGATTGAAAAGGCGCGCTTCCTAGCCCTTATCGACTGATTATTTCGGGGGTTGACCCCCAAATCACCCGTTGGGGCGATGGTGCGAGCGCGGCGAAACTGCTGATCGGGGGCTGTCACCAATGATTTGAGGGAGAAGCCGCGATGAATGCAACGCCATCTGAAAAAACAGCCGCCACGCCGGCCAGGATCATGCGTTATGCCGTTACCTATGGCGCGCTATCGGGGCTCGTTATCATCGCGATCATCATTACCGGTATTCAATTCGCTGATCGTGTGAAGTTTGCCGGCTCGGCCTGGTTTGGTTACCTGGTTATGCTGTCTGCGCTCAGTTTCATTTTCGTCGGCGTGAAGCGATTTCGTGATGTCGAGCAGGGTGGGGTGATCGGTTTTGGTGGCGCGCTTGGGCTGGGCATTGCTATCGCGGTCGTTGCTGGGCTGGCATATGTGCTAGTTTGGGAAGCTTATCTGGCGGCGACCCACTATGCCTTTATGGACCAATATGTTGCCGGTATTCGCAAGGCAAAGGAAGCGGCGGGCGTGACGGGCCAGGCGCTGGAACGCGCAATGGCACCGATGGAGAAAATGCGCCTGCAGTACCGCAACCCATTGTTCCGCATGCCGTTGACGTTTTTGGAAATTGCCCCTGTGGGGTTGCTGGTCGCGTTGATATCAGCAGCGCTGTTGCGCAACCCGCGCTTTCTGCCACCGCGGTGAGCGCGTGAAATGCACCGGATTGTGGGCGAACGCGCACTTTTTCCTATCAATCGTGTAGGAATTGCGACAAAGGGAGTTTGAACACCGAGGGGGTCCGGTGCCGGCGCACGAGCGGTGCACGGGGAGTGACCGAATTTTACTGATGGAGAATGTTCATGAAGAAGATCATCACGACGTCGCTGATTGCTGTTGCCGTTCTTGGCCTTGCTGCTTGCACGCCAGCTGCAACCACCAACACGACCGAAGCAACCAACGAAGTTGAAGCCATGGACGCCAACGCAATGGATGCGAACGCCATGGACGCAAACGCAATGGAAGCGCCTGCGATGGAAGCAAACGCGATGGACGCGAACGCAACCGACGCCATGGCTGCCGAAGGCAACATGACCAAGTAATCGCTCTGTCGGGCGGGGCGGCATCGCCCGGCCCGATACGGATTATGGTTGAAACAAGCGAGCCGCGCTTCCCGAACCGGGAGGCGCGGCTTTCTTTTTGTGTGCGGTTGTGGGGGCTTCGGCGTTGCCCAGCCGGAACGGATGGAAGAGCAATCCAACGCAACCGAGCGCCAGGCTATCCGCCGTCGCGCCCTAAACCGCCATCCCCGCTGCATGCCCGCTCGCCCATGCCCATTGAAAATTATAGCCGCCCAGCCAGCCGGTAACGTCCACCGCCTCACCAATGGCGTACAGCCCGGGCAGGTGCCGCGCCGCCATGGTTTGGGAGGACAGGCCGTCCGTGGCGATGCCGCCCACCGTCACCTCTGCCTTGGCAAAGCCTTCACTGCCGTTCGGCAGGAAATGCCAGTCGGCGAGGCGCGCGGCGATGTCGCCCAGTTCGCGGTCGGTATAGGTCATCAGTTCACCGCCATGCGGCAACCGCTCTGCCAGTGTGTCGGCCAGCCGGGTGGGCAGCGCGGTCGCAAGGCAGTTGCGCAGCGTCGTTCGTCGTCCCGCCCGTTTTGCCGCCACCAGCCAATCGCGCGCGCGGCCGGGCAGAAAATCGATCCCGATCGGCTGGCCGTGCCGCCAATAGCTCGACACCTGCAGGATCGCCGGGCCTGACAGGCCCCGGTGTGTGAACAGCGCGGCTTCGTGAAACGCCGCCTTGCCGCACCGCGCGACAACATCGGTGGCAACACCGGACAGCGACTGGAACAGCGCTTCGTCCGCGCCCAGCGTCAGCGGCACCAGGGCGGGGCGGGGCTCCACGACCTTCAGCCCGAACTGCCGGGCAAGATCATAGGCAAAGCCGGTTGCGCCCATTTTGGGGATCGATGGCCCACCCGTTGCGATTACCAGGGCAGGCGCGGTTTCCGTCCGCGCGCCAAAGCGCACCCGGAACTGGCCATCGCCGTGCTCTACTGCGGTGATCGGCGCACCCAGCGCCAGATCGACCTGCCCGCGCGCGCATTCATCGAGCAGCAGGTTGACGACCTGAACCGCCGATCCGTCGCAAAACAGCTGGCCAAGCGTCTTTTCGTGCCAGGCGATGCCGTGCGCGTCGATCAGCGCGATGAAATCTGCCGGGGTGTAGCGGCTGAGCGCCGACTTGGCGAAATGCGGGTTGGCAGACAGAAACCGATCCGGCGCGGTGCCGGTGTTGGTGAAATTGCAGCGCCCGCCGCCCGAGATCAGGATCTTCTTGCCTGGCGCATCGGCATGATCAACCACCAGCACCCGCCGCCCGCGCTGCCCCGCTACCTGCGCGCAGAACAGCCCGGCCGCGCCTGCACCCAGGATGATAACGTCATACGGTGCAAACGGTGCTATTCGACGCGCCCTGTGTACCACATGCGTTGTAGCTCGCGCTGCTTGTCGAGATACTGGTGCTTCAGCGCGCCGGCCACATGCAGGAAAACCAGCACATAAACGGCATAGGCAACCAGTTCATGCGCCTCGCCAAAGCTGTCATGAATGGATTTCTTGGTCGCCGGGTCCATCGCCATGATGAAGCCGATCCGCGGCCATTCGAACGCGCCGAACAGGAACATCGGGTTTTCCGCTGCCTTTTCCCAAGCCGAATCCATGATCCAGCCCGTCAACGGCATGGCAAAGATGATGACGTACAGCAGGATATGGGTCAGGTGGCTCAGCCGCACTTCCCATGCCTGATACCCTGTCGGAAGCGCAGACGGCTGGTGCGTCAGCCGCCAGATCAGCCGCATGATCGCCAGCCCCAGCACGGTGATGCCAACCGATTTGTGCAGGTTGATCGCCGGACGGATCGATTCATCCGGGTAAAAATCCCAGGTCAGCGCCAGGAAAACATTCAGGACAATGCCGATCGCGACCAGCCAGTGCAGCGATATCGCGAGGCTGGTATAGCGGCGTTCATTCATGCGAATATCCCATATAATATTGCACCGCAGCACGGGGTGGCACTGGCAAGCTTTGGCCATCTTCCCTAGCGTGTTGCAAGCCTGTGTTCATCTGAAATCGGAAAAAGAGCGACGCGCATGACCCCAATGAGCCAATCGCTCGTCGCCCAATCGCCGCGACTGACGCCCAGACCTGTGCCTGCCGCCAGCTATGCTATCATGGCATCGGTGGTGCTGTTGTTCATCGCGTTGGCGGCGCAGGCTTTTTTCCGCACCGGGCTGGCCAGCTGGTCCGTCGGGATCGTCTATATCCTGTATGATACCGCATTGCTGATTTTTACCGCGAGCAAGACGCACAAGCTGATGCAGTCGCCGCCAGTGCCCGCTGCCGACGGGATGGCGGGCACGGCACGGCCCTCGCTCGGCGTGATCATTGCAGCGCACAATGAAGCGGGCGTGCTGGGCATCACGATCGACACGCTGATCGCGCAGGCTGATCCGCCAGACCTGATCCTGATCGCTGATGATGGATCAAGCGACGATACCCCGGCGGAACTGCACCGGCTGTACGGCCTGGCGATGCCCGCCACCGGCACCATGAGCGAGGCCGCACCGGGACTGCCCAGCCTGTACTGGCTGCGGGTGCCGCATGGCGGCAAGGCGCGCGCGCTGAACCAGGCGATTCAGCAGGTCGATACTGATATCGTGCTGACGGTGGATGCCGATACGTTGCTCAATCCCGGCGCATTGGCGGCGATGCGGGCGGCCTTTGCGGCCGAACCCCGGCTGGTCGCGGCGACTGGCGTGCTGACCCCCATCTGCGGTCCTTCGCTGTCGGGGCGGATTTTCCAGTGGTTTCAAACCTATGAATATGTCCGCAATTTTCTGTCGCGCTATGCGTGGATGCGGGTCGACAGCCTGTTGCTGATATCGGGCGCATTCGCCGCGTTCCGGCGCGATGCGCTGATCACCGTTGGCGGGTTCGATCCGGCTTGCCTGGTGGAGGATTATGAACTGATCCACCGGCTGCACCGGCATTCGGCGGATGCCGGGCTGGGCTGGACGATTCGGGTGATTGGGGCGGCCACCGCGCGCACCGACGCGCCGGCATCGCTGATGGCGTTTTTGCGCCAGCGGCGGCGGTGGTTCGGCGGCTATCTGCAGACGCAATATTGGAACCGTGACATGATCGGCAACCCGCATTTCGGGTCGCTTGGCACGGCGCAAATGCCGGTCAAAACGCTGGATACGGTGCAGCCAATCTATGGCATCGCGGCCTTTGTCATCCTGACGGTGCTGGTGGTGACGGGCAGTTTGCAGCTCGCGCTGCCCATTGTGCTGGTGATGGTGGCCAAGATCATCTTCGATCTGGCCTATCACCTCTGGTCGCTGCGGCTGTATGCGCGCTGGACGGGGCAGGCCGAGGGGCTGGGGATGGGCTGGGCGATTGTCGCCGCCGTGCTGGAGCCGTTCACCTTCCAGCTGCTCCGCCATATCGGCGCGACCTGGGGTTGGTTCAGCTTCATCACTGGCCGCGAAACCTGGGGGCGACAGCGGCGGACGGCGATTGAGGGGGCGGGGCGCTGATGCAGAGATCGCGCGCGGGTTAGTCTCTGATCCAGTGGCGTTGCAGATACTCGTCAAACATCGGGACGGTAAAGGCGATGTCGCCATGCGCGGGGCTATAGATCATCCCTTTGGCGATAATCTGGGCACGCCTTGGGCCCAGGGTCGTTAGTTTTTCACCAAGAGCGTCGGCGATGTCCGATGATCGGTAAGGGCCCGGGCCCAGCCGCGCCATCGCGATCACATATTCACGCTCTTTGGGCGTCAGGCGATCAATGCGAACTTTGAAAAACCCTTCGTCGAGCCGCCTTGTTGCTTCCTTTCCCGCAACGTCGATGCAGTCGAT
>JBBQDD010000089.1:0-8512 GCA_038319335.1 Sphingomonadales bacterium | reverse complement strand
CCAACCCTCTCCCCAGCGGGGAGAGGGAGAAGAAAGAAGTCGCCAGCTTAGCTCCTCCCGCAGGCACCGACATGGTCAAAGTCACTTTGCGCGAGGCACTGCGCGATGCGATGGCAGAGGAGATGCGCGCCGACGACCGTGTGTTCGTGATGGGCGAGGAAGTGGCGCAATATCAGGGCGCTTACAAGGTGACGCAGGGGCTGCTCGACGAGTTTGGCGACAAGCGCGTCATCGATACGCCAATCACCGAATATGGCTTTGCCGGCATCGGGTCCGGCGCGGCGATGGGCGGGTTGCGCCCGATCGTCGAGTTCATGACGTTCAATTTCGCGATGCAGGCGATTGATCACATCATCAATTCGGCGGCTAAGACCAACTATATGTCCGGCGGCCAGATGCGCTGCCCTATCGTATTTCGCGGCCCCAATGGCGCGGCGAGCCGGGTCGGCGCGCAGCATTCGCAGAATTACGCGCCCTGGTATGCCAGCGTCCCCGGGCTGATCGTGATCGCGCCCTATGACGCCGCCGATGCCAAGGGCCTGCTGAAAGCGGCGATCCGCAGCGAAGACCCGGTCGTGTTCCTGGAAAACGAGCTACTCTATGGCCGGTCGTTCGAAGTGCCGGTGGGCGATGAGCATGTCGTGCCGATCGGCAAGGCGCGCACCATGCGCAGCGGCACCGATATCACCATCGTCAGCTATTCGATTGGCGTCGGGCTGTCACTGGAAGCTGCCGAGGCGCTGGCGGGCGAGGGGATCGATGCCGAAGTGATCGACCTGCGCACCATCCGCCCGCTCGACCGGCAGGCCGTGCTCGACAGTCTGAAGAAAACCAACCGCATGATCGTGGTGGAGGAAGGCTGGCCGACCTGCTCGATCGCCAGCGAGATCATCGCCATCGCGATGGAGGACGGGTTCGACGACCTCGACGCGCCCGTACTCCGCGTGACAAACCAGGACGTGCCGATGCCCTATGCTGCCAATCTGGAAAAACTGGCGCTGGTGAACGTGGCGCATGTCGTGGCGGCGGCCAAGAAAGTGTGCAATCGGGGTTGATCAGCAGGTTGACGCTGTAACCCCGGTTACCGGGTAAACCTGGCTCAGGTCGCGTTTGTCGCGCACGATCATCGATGCGATTTCGACCATGGATGTGGCAGGCGACAGGCTAGTCTGCACGATGGGCCTATATTCATAATATAGCTCGATGAACATCGTCGCCCCATTATCAGGCGCGGTCACCTGGCGACCAGTGGGGCCAAGGCCGGTTAGCCCCGTCGTGCCCGTGCCCGCGGGGTAAAGCCGCGCATAAGTGGTTTTCGCGCCGTAGCAGCGCCGCCAGCCGATTTTGTAGGTGCCCGCCGAGTTCGGGTTCGCGGTCGGCTCCAGGCTGGTTACGATCACGCGGCCATTGGCCTGCAGGTTCAGCTCACCCGCCTGCAGATTGGCACCCTGGAACAGATCGTTGATGTCGGCCTCCGTCACTGTCTTGGCGACGAGCTGGCTGCCGGTGCCGATGCGCGCGGCATTGTCCGCCAGATGCAGCGCGACCTGGCTCATCCGCATCTTGGTGGTGATGTAATTGGTCATTTCCGCGCCGGTAAGGCTCATCAGCAGCAGGATCGGCAGCGCAAATGCGAATTCGAGTAGCGCAAGGCCACTGGTGTCGCGCTGCAGCCGCGCCAGCCGCCGCCCCAGCAGCTGGAAGGGGGCAAGGGCGCGCATCATGGGCAGTTCCTTGTCACGGGCGCGCCATAGGCGGCCTGTTCGTCATAGGGCTGGTTTTTCAGGATCGTCGCCGCCTTCACCGTCGTCATGTTGCCGATGTTGATCAGGTTGTAGAGCGGGAACATGCGCCGATAGGTTACTGACACGGTGTACAGCGTTGCATCCTTCGCGCCGCCCTGGCCGGCATTGCCGCCATCGGAATCCCACACGCCGTTCAGATTGGCGTCTTCATAGGGTTCGCCCGCATCGCACCGCGAATTGCCGTTGGTGTTCGTCCAGGTTTCCGCTTGTGCGGCTGCGGCCTTGGAAAAGGTTTTGTAGAAGCGCCGGGTGATCGTGATCGTCGCGTTGTTGGCCAGCGCACGGGCCTGGGCGCGCACCTTGTCGTCGATGGTGGTTTGCGCCGCCGTCGTGTCATTGCCCTCAAGCGCTGAATCGCGGCCAACCTTTTGCACAACGCCCTGCAGCACCGATCGCATGTACAGCGTGTGCGCGACATCAAACGCGCCGAGCAGCGTCAGGACGAGCACCGGCGCCACAAAGCCGAATTCGACAATCGTCGCGCCGCGCGTGTCACGCGCAATGCGGCGGAGGAATCGAGGCGCATGGACGATCATCGGGTCAACCTGAGCTGGGCGATTTCAGAGGCGATCGATCCGAACACGGTGTCGAGATCAGCGGAATTGCGGGCGGAATAGAAACGGCCGCTCGTGGCGCAACTGCGCAGCGAGTTTTCGATCGTGGTGTTCGATACGCCGAACCAGATTACCCACAGGGTGATGTTCTTGTTCTTCACCGCCGTGCACAGCCCGGCGAGCCGCGCATTGACCTGCTGGGTCAGCGTGCCCGTGGTCTGGCAGCCTTCGGTCGGCACACTGTTGGGATCGGTCTGGCGGCGATCAAACCAGGCGACACCGTAAGCGTTGTAGTTGCCCACGCCCGTGCAGGCCTCACCGTCGGTCATGAAGATCAGGTGGCGTTCAATCTCTCCGCCGGTGGGCGTCAGGGCGTTCTGGCTTGCAAAGATGCCGGTGGGCGACATCAGCCGCGCACCCCACAACATGCCGATGTCGTGATAAGTGTTACCCTCTGGCGTCAGGCTGTCGACATAGTTTTCAAACGCCGTCGGGTCATTCCATTCGGCAAGCTTCTTGGCCTCGGTCGGGCAGTAATATTGCGATCCGTTGACATAGTCGGTGGTGGTCGTGATGTCCGCCAGGTTCCAGGTCAGCGATCCCAGCCCGATATCCTGCCGGGTATAGATCATGTCGGGCAGGGCGGGGCCCCACAGGGTGCTGTCGTCTCCGGCATTGGGCACCAGATCGATATCCAGATCATTTGCGTCAGCTGGGATCGGATCATAGCTGGACGCGCGCACGGTATCGCGCTCTTCGATACAGCCTTCCCAGTAGATCGTCTTGTTGGTGAACCCCGAACCGATCGGCAGCACGAAACTGTTGTTCCAGCTGGTGCCGTTTTTCAGCCCCGACACGTCCTGCACGATCTCGCCATAATGCCAGGTGTTCGACGCCGGTGTGCCGTTGGTGCCGGTATAGGTGGTCGTGGTGGTGGTCTTGCGCGTCTTGCAACTGCCGCCCGAACCGCTGCTCCATGAGCGATAGGTATAGACGACCGATGTGTTGACGCGGGTATTGCCCGTGATCGTGTCCGACGACGTGCCCTTGGAGGCGAGCGCGGTGTTGTTGCACTGCGCGCTCGGCGTGTTCTTGAAGGTGACGTTTGATGTGGTGACGATCGGGTTGCCAACCTGCGTCCAACCAGCAGCTGTGCCCGCCACGGAAATCTTTTCACGCGATTGGTACGGCCAATCATCGGCAAAATACGCCGTTGGCAGCAGTTTGCCTACGTTCACGTTGGTGGCATAGGGCACAAAGCCGAACCGCACCTGCACCGCCGTAACGCCGCCCGTGGGCGCGCCAAGGTTGCAGGATTCGCTGGTGTTGCGCTGGGCGACTGATTCGTAAAAGCATTTTACGGCGCCTTTCAGCGCCTCCATCTTGGTTTTGGTATCCGTGGCGACGGCCTTGCTGCCCATCGATCCGGTGGTGTCGAGGACGAACATGATGTCAGTGTTGGGCAGGCTCATCGCGGCATCGCAGGTGACGGTGAGCGTTTCGGTCGTGCGGCCAATCACCCGGGTCAGCGTCATGGGAACGATCGCGGAAACGGTGCCGGTCACCTTGCCATTGGATTCGGTGAAGGTGCGGGTGAGGCTGGTGGAACCATAGCCCCCGGATGGGAAATTCGCGTCGAAAAAGCGTTCTGCTGCCGCGTTTGGTGCGTTGTTGCTCTGCGTCCAGATGCCGCCGCCCATCGCCTTGCGCCCGGCGAGCGCGCCGGCGTCGCAGGCGTGCTGCAGCCGCGTCTTGGTGATGTACAGGCGGCTCATGTCGATCCCACCGCCGATCAGCCCGGCCATCGGGATAAGGGCGGCTGCCATGATGGCGAGCGTGTTGCCGCGAACGTCACGGCCAAGCCTGCGCAAAAAGCCCATGGGCCCGGCTGCCGGGACTGTCGATTGCTTCGCCATAGTGTTGCCTTGTGTGCCCGAGCTTTATTCCAGCGGGCAGCTATGGGCCGACAATGGCTAATTTTGCCTAAATCGTCCCCGGTCGGCGGCTGCAGGGGGTGGCAGCTCACCGGGTCAACCTGAGCTGCGAGATTTCCGACGCGATCGATCCGAACACCGTGTCGAGATCGGCGGAATTGCGGGCGGAATAGAAGCGGCCGCTCGTGGCGCAACTGCGCAGCGAGTTTTCAATCGTGGTGTTCGACACCCCGAACCAGATCACCCACAAGGTGATGTTCTTGTTCTTCACCGCCGTGCACAATGCCGCCAGCCGCGCATTGACCTGCTGCGTCAGCGTACCGGTCGTCTGGCAGCCATCAGTCGGGACGGTATTGGGATCGGTTTGGCGGCGATCGAACCAGGCCACGCCGTAAGCGTTGTAATTGCCGACGCCCGTGCACGCCTCACCGTCGGTCATGAAGATCAGGTGGCGCTCAATCTCGCCGCCACTGGGGGTCAGCGCGTTTTCGCTGCCGAAAATGCCGGTGGGCGACATCAGCCGCGCGCCCCACAGCATGCCGATATCGTGATAGGTGTTGCCTTCCGGCGTCAGGCTGTCGACGTAGTTTTCAAACACCGTCGGGTCGTTCCATTCGACCAGCTTCTTGGCTTCGGTAGGGCAGAAATATTGCGACGCGTTGATATAGTCATCTGTGGTGGTAACCTGTGCCAGGTCCCAATTGCCGCCGCCTGAGGTTTGATTGCGGGTGAAGATCAGCCCGGGCACTGCGGGCGCCCACAACGTGCTGACATCCCCCGCGCTGGGCACCAGATCAATATCGAGATCCTTTGCCCCCGCCGGGATTGGCGAATAGCCGGTGGCGCGCACAGTGGCGCGTTCCTCGATACAACCCTCCCAGTTGAGCGTCACATTGCTGCCGCCCGTGCCGATGGGCCGCACAAAACTGGGGTTCCAGCCCGTGCCGTTCTTCAATCCGCTGACGTCGACGGGCAGGCTGCCATAGGTCCAGTCGCGGAATGTATCGACAAAGGTGGTCGTGGTGTCCGTGCGCAGGCGGCGGCAGCTGCGGCTGTTGGTGGTGGTGTCTGGCGCACCATTCCAGCCCCATTCGCCGTCATCGGTGCCCGATGTCGCGTCGCCATCGCTGTTGAAGGTGGTGGCGACCGTGCTGGCTGGCGCTGGCCCGCCTGACGTGATGGGGCTGGGCGAGAACCCGTTGAACGCCACGTTGGTCATGTATTTCAGGCAATTGTTGCGCGAAATGCTGCTGCCATACACCTCCCAATAGGGGCCGTTGGGATAGACGCCCGGTGGCCGCATATTCGCCCGGCGGGTCTGGTAGTTCCAGCTGTTGGCGAAATAGGCGGATGGCAGCAATCGCCCCACATTGACGTTGGTTGCATAGGGCACAAAGCCGAACCGCACCTGCACAGCCGTGACGCCGCCAGTGGGCGCACCCGATGTGCAGCTTTCAGACGTGTTTCGCTGCGCGACCGATTCATAAAAGCATTTCACGGCGCCCTTCAGCGCTTCCATCTTGGTCTTGGTGTCGGTGGAAACCGCCTTGCTGCCCATCGACCCGGTGGTGTCGAGCACGAACATCACATCGGTGTTGGGCAGGCTCATGGCGGCGTCACAGCTGACGGCGATCGTCTCGCTTGTGCGACCGATCACCCGGGTCAGCGTCATGGGGACGGTGGCGGACACGGTGCCGGTCACCTTGCCATCGGCTTCGGTAAAGCTGCGTGACAGGCTGGACGATCCGTATGAGCCGTCGGCGAAGTTGGCATCGAACAGCGCATTGGCGGCGGTGCGCGGGGCATAATCGCTTTGCGACCAGATGCCGCCGCCCATTGCCTTGCGCCCGGCCAACGCGCCGGCATCACACGCATGTTGCAGCCGCGTCTTGGTGATGTAGAGCCGACTCATGTCGATGCCGCCCCCCACCATGCCCGCCAGCGGGATCAACGCCGCGGCGACGATGGCCATGGTGTTGCCGCGCACGTCGCGCGCAAGTTTGGCCATGAAGCCCTTGATTGCACCCCGGCTGGAGGGCGCATCATCAGGCTGGTGCCGGTTTGTGGTCAACATGATGGCGCACCGCCCCCTGATGGAAATTGTCGAGCGTCAGCGATGCCCCGCAAAGCGCTAACCGCCCCTCAAGCGAGGGAGTGAAAATGGCGGAAACTATCTTTGCGATTCCGTCGCTTGCAGTCGCCGATCCGGAGCGCGCGCTGGCGCTGAGCTATGCGCCGCGGCAGCAACGGGCCGGGCTGGCCGCGCTGTGGGTGCTGGATGAAACACTGGGTGCCATTCTGCGCGGTGGCCGCGATGCGATGGTGTCGCAGCTGCGGTTCACCTGGTGGCACGAGGCGTTGTCCCGCCTTGATGACGCCCCGCCGCCGGCGTTGCCGCTGCTGCAGCAGCTTGCGCAGGCAGTTTTGCCCTGCGGGGTGAGCGGCGCTGAACTCGCCCGCATGATCGACGGGTGGGAAGTGCTGCTCGATCCCGATCCGATCAGCGATGATGCGCTGGGGGCCTTTGCTGGTGCGCGGGGAGGTGTGCTGTTCGCAGCGGCGGGGGTGGTGTTGAGCGGCAGTGAGAGGGCTGAGGAGGCAGCTGAGGAGGCGGCGGGGCAGGGCTGGGCGCTGGTTGATCTGGCGCGGCACAGCAGCGATCCGGCGCTGGCCGCTCGCGCGCTGGCGCTGGCCGCGACGGTGCTTGACGGGGCCGTGGCGCTGCGATGGCATCGTGCTGCGAGACCGCTCGGCATGCTGGCGCACCTTGCCGCAGTCGATGCGCGGGCCGGCATCGTTCCTTTGTCGCCGCAGGGCTCGCCGGGGCGCCTGTTGCGGATGCTGCGTCACCGCATGACCGGACGATAGACTTTCGCCAGCCACATCAACACGGTATGTCACGTCCACGGGAGCTTCAGGGGGCAGGGCGGCGATGTGGCGATATCTGGCGGCGGCGATTGGCGGGTTGATGCTGATCGTGGTGGGGTATGTGTTCATCACCGGGGGCGCATCGCCGCGCGCCGGCTTTCCCGCAGCGCCTGCATTGGCGGCGATGACAGCCCAGGATCAGGCGTTGCCTGACAGCGCGCCGGAAGCCTCCGCCAAGACGCGGGAGGAAAAGCGCTTTGGCCGGTATGACAAGGACAAGGACGGCGCGATCACGCGGGTGGAATACCTCGCATCGCGGCGCAAGGCCTATGCCAGGCTCGATACCAATGGCGATGGCCAGCTGTCGTTCGACGAATGGGCGGCGAAAACGACCGGACGGTTTGTGGCGGCCGATACCGACAAAAACGGGGCGATGAGCCCGGCGGAATTCGCCACCACCGCGCCCAAACGACGCGCCCGGGCAACGCCGAAATGTGTGTGTCCGCCCCCTGTGGCGGCGGGGGAGGATGAAGGTTAGGCCGCCATCCAGGCCGCCAGGGCGGTCCGTGCGCGTCCCGTGTACATCCGTTTGCGATCCGCCTTTTTCGTGCGCCCCTCGATCGGTGGGAACAGGCCGAAATTGACGTTCATGGGTTGATAGGTTTCGGCCACCGCCGCGCCGGTGATGTGGTGAAGCAGTGCCCCCAGCGCAGTCTCGACAGGCGGCGGGGTCAGCGTGCGCCCGGCAAGCTCGGCGGCGGCAAAGCGCCCGGCGATCAGGCCGATCGCCGCGCTTTCGATATAGCCTTCGCACCCGGTGATCTGCCCCGCAAAGCGGTTATGCGGCCGCGATTTCAGACGCAGCGTGGGATCAAGCAGTTCGGGCGCGCGGATGAACGTGTTGCGGTGCAAGCCCCCCAGGCGAGCGAATTCGGCATTTTCCAGCCCCGGAATCGTGCGGAACAGCCGCACCTGCTCGGCATGTTTCAGCTTCGTCTGGAAACCCACGATATTCCACAAGGTGCCGCTCGCATTGTCCTGCCGCAACTGCACCACGGCATAGGGCCAGCGCCCGGTGCGCGGATCATCCAGCCCGACAGGCTTCATCGGGCCATAGCGCAGCGTATCCACCCCGCGCGCCGCCATCACCTCAATCGGCATGCAGCCTTCGAAATAAGGCACATCCTCCCACTGCTTGAACTCGGTTTTTTCGCCGTCGATCAGCCCCTGGTGGAAGGCCAGATACTGTTCCTTGTTCATCGCGCAGTTGATGTAATCGGCGGTTTCGCCCTTGTCCCAGCGCGATTGCATCCACGCGACCGACATATCGATGCTGTCATGATGGACGATC
>JBBQDD010000088.1:0-8567 GCA_038319335.1 Sphingomonadales bacterium | reverse complement strand
GGCGCGGTTGCTGGCGCATTTCAAGGCGAACGGGGTGGTGTAGGCCGCACACGCGGGTAAAGGGTCGGCAGACGATCGGTATTCGATCAACAGCAGGGGGGAAAGCTTTGTTACAGGCCCGCGCAATTTTCCCATTGCTGGTGTTGATGGCGGGGGTCGCGGGGGCGGCCTGTGGTCAGGCAAACAAGGCTGACAATGTCCCGGCTGCCGTTGAAATACCCAAAGTAGAGCGGGAGGGTGTGTGGCAACCCACTTCCGGGGGCATGCAGGTGCCGCTCTGGCCCGCCACCGTCGCGCTTGCGAAACCCGATTCCGGCGATCACCCCGAGGCGACCGGCAATGGCTCACCGCTGGTGGGGGGCAGAAAATGGCACTGGGCGAGTTACATCACCCGCCCGACCATGACGATCTATCGACCAAAGGGACGAAATACCGGCACAACGATGATGGTGCTGCCTGGCGGTGGCTTCTACGCGGTCGCAACTGACCTTGAAGGCACCGAAATCTGCGACTGGGTGATCGAGCAGGGCATGACCTGCGTCATGCTGAAATACCGAACGCCGCAGGTGTGGCCGAAACAGAACGGGCGGCAGCAGCGGCCGAAAGTGCTTTTGGGTTTGGAAGACGCCCAGCGCGCCATGGGGTTACTGCGGCAGCGGGCCAGCAGCTACGGCATTGATCCGCACAGGATTGGCGTCATCGGGTTTTCCGCCGGCGCCTATCTGGTCGCTGATATGAGCAACACCGTGCAGCGCACCTACACCCTCACCGACGCAGCCGACCAGCAATCCCCGCGGCCTGACTTTGCGATAGTGGCCTACACTGCGCGCATGCTGGACGATAGCCGGGGCAAGAACGCGCTCGACCTGAAACCCTGGGTCAAGATCAGCCCCATGGCACCGCCGACGCTGATCCTTCACGCCATGAACGATCCCGTGGATGATGTTCGAGAGCCAATGGCCTATGCGCTCGCGCTGAACGACGCGGGTGTTGCTGTCGACATGCGCCTATATGCAAAGGGCGGCCATGCCTTCGGCATGCGGCCGACAGCCGACCCCGTCACCACGCAGTGGCCCGGGCACCTCAGGCAATGGCTGCACGACATCGGCATGCTGTGAACTGCCGCCGCCCGGGGCTTATTTCCCCGGTTTGCCGCCCGGTTTCCAGTCCGGCTTGAACGTACTGTCCGCCAGCCAGTGCAGTGGTTCGATCAGCGACTGGATGGCCGCTGTCATGAACGCGATGTCGATATTTTCCACCGTGTCGTTGGGCGAATGATAGGTCGGCACGACTGCCCAGCCTGACACGGTGTGCGCCACCACGCCTTGCAGGGCGAGCGCGTAATTGTCTGATCGCTGGAAGAAGTTTTGGGCCGGATAGGGGTCTGCCGTCACCAACGCGCCGTGGCTTTTCAACGATTCGCCAAAGGTTGACCGGTCATATCCGGTCATCATCATCACGCCCTTGGGCAATTTGGGATCCTGCGCGCCGATCATCTCTATCTCAAGATTGGCGACGATCTGTGTCAGCGGCACCGGCGGGTGATCGACAAAGTATTTGGCACCAAAGCCCCCGGCCTCCTCACTGCCATAAGCGACGAACAGGATGCCGCGCTTCATCGGCTTGCCCGCTGCCAGCGCGCGCGCGAGTTCGATCACGGCGGTGGTGCCCGATGCATCGTCATTCGCGCCCGGCATCACCACGCCGTCGCCGCGCACGCCGAGATGATCGAGATGCGCTGATAGCAACAGCACGCCCGCTGCCGGGTCCGTCCCGGGCAGATAGCCTACCGCGTTGGTGGTGGGCCCCGTGCTCAGCACAACCTCCGGCAGTGCCAGCGCGACAGGGGCGCCGGGTGTGGCGGCGAGCTTTTCAATCGCTGCGGCAGGCAGGCTGGCGAGCGCGGCGCGCGGCGGCGGGGCTGTCCCTTCGGCATAAAGCGGCAATTGCGGGTCGCCCCCGGTCATCGCGCTGCGCGCGCGGGTTAGCTCGCTTTCGGGGATGATCAGCAGCTTCACCTTCTTGGCGGTCGCTGCGCGCAGCAGTGCAAAGCCATTGGCCTTGGCAGAGGTGGCCAGCACCACATCGGCGCTTGGCAAATCCTTTGCGTCATCGCCGGCAAACACCGTCACCCTACCGCGAACGCCCTGCCCGCTGGCGATCAGCAGCGACATGCCCGCAATCGGCACCCCGCCCGCGCTGAGCACTGCCCGACCGTTCAGCCGCATCCGGGTGATGTTGGTGGTCTGCAGATAACCGCTCATCCCCGGCGCGGGTTTCAACCCGAAACCCCGGAATTGCGCGGCGACATAGGCGGCGGCAATCGCCTCATCCCGGGTGGCGCTGCCGCGACCCTGCAGCTCTGGCCCGGCCAGAAAGCTTTCATGCGCCAGCACCCATTCGGGCTTCACCGTCCAGCGCGACTTCTGCCGTGCAGGGGCGATGCCGGGGGTGATCAGGGCCAGTGCTGTAATCGCCGCTACGAGGTGCCGGGTGACTGTCATTGCTTTGCTCCAATAAGGTCCATCATCACACCACCATGCCGAACGGCACCAGCTTGTTCTGCGCATCATGGCCAATATCGGCCCCGCCGAGATAGGGCACGCCAAGATCACGCGCCCAGCGCGCAATCATCACCTCCAGCGCCTCACCCCAGGGCGGATCATTGGGCTGAACATCGGCAATCCGGCCCAGCCTTATGCCCGCCACACCCTTCAACTGTGTTGCCTTTGCCAGCTGGAACAACATCCGGTCGATACGGTACAGCGGTTCCGACACATCCTCGATCATCAGGATATGGTCGGTCAGGTCGGGCAGCCACGGGGTACCGATCAGCGTGGTCAGGATTGCCAGGTTGAATGCCGCCACCGGTTGTGCGGAGATGCTTGGTTCAAGGCCCGTTTTGTCGCGCTTCACCAGCCAGCCTAGCGCGCGCGCCACCGCTCCGTCGCCGCCGCTGCGGGCCATATCCATCACCAGCGGGCCATGCACTGGCCGCCCGATCCGCCGGGCATAAAGCGCGCCGAGCAGAAACCCCATGTCCGAATAGCCCAGATACGTCTTGTTCGCCGCTGCATCGTTCAGCGCGGGCATGACCGTGTCCAGGATGCGGTTCGACCCATAGCCGCCGCGCGCAAACCAGATCGCGTCGATCGCCGGATCATTGGCATAGTCCAGAAAAGCGGCGGCGCGTGCAGCATCCGGCCCGGCAAAATGCCCGTCTGACAAAAAGCATTGCGGGTGGATTATGAGCTCCACGCCGGGAAAGGCGATGGCCGCAAATGCCTGCACTTCGGCGGCAACCGCCCGGTCCAGCAGCTTTGCCGGTGCGACAATCCCGATCCGCATCACTTGGCTCCGTTTCCGCTGCTTGCCCCGCTGGCCGAATCCCGCGATAGCGCGCGGCCATGAGTGCAGGCAAATCCTACTTCTTCATCGGCATCGGCGGCAGCGGCATGATGCCGCTCGCGATGATCCTGGCAGGGCAAGGCGCGCGGGTCGCCGGGTCTGACCGCAGCCTTGATCAGGCCCGGCTGCCCGCCAAGTTCGATCAGCTCCGCGCGCTGGGCATCGCGCTGTTCCCGCAGGACGGCAGCGGGATCACCAGCGCGGACCAGATCGTCATCGCATCCGCCGCCATTGAGCCGACCGTGCCCGACATGATCGCCGCCGCCCGCATCGGTGCCACCCAGATGAGCCGGGCGGAACTGCTCAGCAGCCTGTTCAATGCAGCGCCGCACGCAATTGGCGTGGCGGGCACCAGCGGCAAATCGACCGTAACCGGCATGATCGGCTGGATGCTCCACGCGCTGGGCCGCGATCCCACGGTGATGAACGGCGCGGTGATGAAGAATTTCGCCGCGCCCGATGCCCCTTTCGCCAGCGCGCTGGTTGGCAAGGGCGACCTGTTCGTCAGTGAAGTCGATGAAAGCGACGGCTCCATCGCGCTGTACCAGCCAGCGGTGGCGGTGCTCAACAATGTCAGCCTTGATCACAAGTCGCTGGACGAATTGCGCGCGTTGTTTGCCGATTTCATCGGGCGCGCGGGCCATGCGATCGTCAATATCGACAACCCCGATTCGGCCGCCCTTGCCGCCGCGCTGCCCGCCGACCGCGTCACCACTTTCTCCATCGAGCGCGCTGCTGATCTGCAGGCGATCTTTATCGAGGAAGCGCCGTTTGGCGTCAGCTTCATGGTCACGCAGAATGATCTGATCGTGGAGGTCGCGTTGCAGGTGCCCGGGCGGCACAATGTATCCAACGCGCTGGCGGCGATTGGCGCGGTGACGGCGGCGGGGGTGTCGCTGCATGATGCAGCGGCGGCGCTGGCGGGGTTTGCCGGATTGAAGCGTCGCTTCGATCTGGTCGGGCGGGCAGGCGACATCGCGGTGATCGATGATTTCGGGCATAATCCGGACAAGATCGGAGCGACGCTTGATACGCTCCACGCCTTTCCCGGGCGGGTGCTGATGCTGTTCCAGCCGCACGGCTATGGACCGTTGAAAGTGATGCGGCGCGAACTGGTCGCCAGCCTGGTGGAGCGGATGGCGGCGGACGATGTGCTGGTGCTGCCCGATCCGGTCTATCAGGGCGGCACCGTAAACCGCGAGGTCACAAGCGCCGATATCGTGGCGGACATCACCGCCGCCGGGCGCACCGCACACCATATACCGACGCGCGAGGATGCCGCTTCATTCCTGGTCGATCATGCGCGCAGCGGCGACCGGATTGTAGTGATGGGCGCACGCGACGATACCCTCAGTCAGCTGGCCGCCGATATGGTGAAGGCGCTGGCATCACGCGACTAGCGTGGTAGGACGGGGGCAACCCCAGCGCAGAAGGGATTGCCGATGCTCCGCCGCCTGTTCCTCGATCATCCCGCCTCGGTCGGTGAAAGCTATGTCGAGCATTTCCGCGTCGCGGGCGGCTTTGGCGCGGCGATGATCATCGGCGGGCTGGGTGCGGTGCTCCACGCCTTCTTGCCCTTTGTGTGCCAGACGCGCGGCAGCGACACGATCAACACCCTGCACGCCCGCCTGGTCGCCAAGCGCGAGGCCAAGCGCGCGGCGACCACCCAGATGAAGACGGTCGACTATATCATTTGAGCGGCTGCGGCGGTCGTCGATCGCATTGATGCGGAGGTAACTTGTGTCTCCGCGAAGGCAAAGACCCAGTCTGTGCTCCCGCCTTCGCGGAGACACAAGCGGCTTGAGATTTCGCTCGCAGCAATCCGCATCATGTGCCGATCGCGCGCACCTACTGACAAGCCCACGCTCCACTATGGAAAGCACCCTTGTCTTTTCTCGCGCGCCGATGTAAAGCAGCCTTTCCTGATTCGAAAGGTTACTTGTCATGTCCGTGAAGCGCGCGATCAAGCGCTACAACCGCGCCGTACTCATGCTGAGCCTGGCCTATGCCGCAACGCTGTTTGGCGCGCTTTACGCGTTCAACCATCACTTTGTCAGCGGTGCGTTGGCGGTGATCGTGTCGGCGTTGCCGGCACTGCCGATCATCGGGATGTTCGCCGCCATCGCCCGCTATCTGATGGAGGAGAGCGACGAATATATCCGCATGCTCGAAGTGCGCAAAACCCTGGTCGCAACCGGTTTCGCGCTCAGCATCGCCACGGTGTGGGGCTTTATGGAAAGCTTTGACGTCGTTGGCCATGTCGAATCCTATTACATCGCGGTGCTGTGGTTTGGCGGGCTGGGCGTTGGCAGCTGCGTGAACCGCTATCTGCCGGTGCGCGGCGCATGAAAAACCGCCTCCGCGTGCTGCGCGCCGAACGCGAGTGGAGCCAGGGCGATCTGGCTGACCGGCTCGAAGTATCCCGCCAGAGCGTTAACGCGATTGAGACGGGGCGGTATGATCCATCGCTTCCCCTCGCCTTTCGCATCGCCGAACTGTTCGATCTTCCGATTGAATCCATTTTCGTTAGTCCATCAAAGGAGTTGTGAGAAATGAAGTACATCGCCCTTCGTCTTGCCGTTGCCGCGCTGGCCCCCATCGCCATCCTGCATGCCGACGCTGCGCACTGTCAGGCGGCACCAGCATCCAATGCAGCACCCGTCACCGCCCGCGCGCCGACGATTGATCCGATAATGACCCAGCTGCCGCACATCAGCATCGCCACCACGGGTAAGGGGCCCGCGGTGTTCCTGATCCCCGGCCTCGCCTCACCGCGCGCGGTGTGGGACGGCGTGGTCGCTGATCTGGCCAAGACGCACCGTGTGTATCTGGTGGAGGTCAACGGCTTTGCCGGGGGCGACATTCGCGAAAATGCCAAGCCCGGGCTGCTCGACGGGATTGCCGCCGATCTGAACGGCTATATCGTCGCCAACAAGATCAAGAACCCCGCCATTGCCGGGCATTCAATGGGCGGCCTGCTCGCGATGATGATGGGCGCGCGCTACCCGCAATCGACCGGCAGTGTGCTGGTAGTCGATAGCCTGCCGTTCTTCAGCCTGTTGTTCGGCCCCACTGCCACGGTTGAAAGCGCCCGCCCCTTCGCCGAACAGGCGCGCGCACGGACGCTGGCAGAAGCCGTCGTTACCGAACCCGTCACCGCAGACCCCGGTGGCATCTGGTCAAACACCCCCGCCGGGCGGATCAAGGTGGCCAATTGGAGCAACAAGGCCGATCACCGCGTCACCGCGCAAGCGCTGTACGAAGTGATGACAACGGATCTGCGCCCTGAACTGTCCAAGGTGACCGCCAAGCCCTTCACCGTGCTTTATGCAACCGGCGCGGGGCCGCAGGCCAAGCAGATTTGGGAACTGGGCTATAAGGGCTCACCCGCCACGCTGGTGCCGATTGCCGACAGCTGGCATTTCATCATGCTCGATCAGCCAGCAGCATTTGCACAGGCGCTAAACGCCTTTCTTGGTCCGAAATGACGCGATCAACCCGTTGATTCGTCACTAACACGCGTCGAATCATTTGACCCCGGCGTTCTGCTCGGCTCCACAGGGAGCAGGGGCCGGGGGAAATGATGATGACGACGACTGAAGAGCCGGGCGCGTTCGAATTCAACAGCAACTGGCGTGAATTCGCGCCGATTGCGCTCACCAACCTGCTGCTGTGCATCGTCACGCTGGGCATCTACACATTCTGGGCGCGCACCCGCGAGCGCCGGTATTTGTGGAGCCAGACCCGATTCATCGACGATCGGCTGGAATGGACGGGCACCGGACTGGAACTGATGATCGGTTACGGCCTGGCCATCGTACTGTTCGGCCTGCCGGTTGCGGCGCTGCAATTCGGGCTGCAGGCGCTCGTCCTGCGGGGCTATCCCGGTTATGCCGCGATTACCGGTATCGTCTTGTATTTCGGCCTGCTGTACCTGATCGGCATCGCGATTTTCCGGGCGCTGCGCTATCGGCTCAGCCGCAGCTTCTGGCGCGGCATTCGCGGCGGCAGCCACGAACAGGGCGTGGGATTCGGGTTCAGCTATGTGTGGCGCACGCTGGCGGGGTCGCTGGTGTTTGGGCTGCTGATACCCTGGTCGATGATATCGCTGTGGAACAAGCGCTGGAACGCGATGAGCTTTGGCCCGATGCAGTTCGAATCGAACGCGCGAACCGGGCCTATATTCGCGCGTTTCCTGCTATTCTATCTGACCCCCATCATCATGATCATCCTGATCGCCGTACTGATTGTGTGGGGCATGGTGCCATCGCCCGGCCAGCTGGCCCCCGCACCGGGCACGGTGCAGCAACAGGTGATCCTGATCGCGATCCTGGCCTATCTGTTGTTCTTTGTGGTGCTGGGGCTGATCGCGCTGGCATTTTACGCGGCCTATTTCCGCGAGGTGATCGGCAACCTCACGCTGGGCGACCTGTCGTTCGAATTCACCGCGACCACCTGGGACTGGCTGAAGCTGGCGCTGGGCAGCCTGTTGCTGGTGGTGGTGACGCTGGGCATCGGCCAGATATTCCTGGGCTATCGCAACTGGACCTTCTTTGTCCGGCACATGCGGGCTTATGGCGAGGTGCGGCTTGATGCCCTGACGCAATCGACGACCAAGGAACCGGGCCAGGGCGAAGGGCTGCTCGACGCGTTCGATGTCGGCGCGTTCTGATGAGCGATTCGGTGCGCGTCTGGCATTTTGACGGGCAGGTCGCCCGGCGGCGCGATGCCGTGCTGGTCGCCAACGGGCCGCAATTCGCGCTGGCCGAGGATGGGGTGGAAATTGGCCCCTTTGCATTCGCTGATCTGGTTGCGCGCGAACCCGTTGGCGGGCAGCGCGTGTTCGGGCTGAAACGCCAGCCGGGCTGGTCAATCACGCTGGCGGAGGTGCCGCCCGATGCCATTACCTATCAACTGCCGCCGCTCGCCCGTTATGGCGGGTTGATCGACCGGCTGGGCTTGTGGCCGATGGCGGCGCTGTTTGCGGTGATCGCCGCCGCCGCGCTGTATGTGCTGGCGCAGACCCCTTCGGTCGTTGCCAAGCTGGTGCCGCCATCGGTGGAGCGCCAGCTGGGCAATGCGATGATCGGCGATTTCGGCGGGCGGCTCGGCACCGATCCGGCGGGATTGATGGCGATTGATGCGCTGAAGGCGCGGCT
>JBBQDD010000087.1:0-8592 GCA_038319335.1 Sphingomonadales bacterium | reverse complement strand
CGGGGGTGACGACCATGGAATGAGTCAAGCGAACGCCCCGATGCTTTAGCGCTTCGATTTGGCCGGGGCTTTGGCGGCGGGCTTGGCCGGCGCTATGGCGGGCGCAGCTTTTGACGGTGCAGCTTTGGCCGGTGCAGGGGCTGTCAGGCTGACGGGCGGGCCAAGATCGGCAACGGGGGCGGCTGGTGGCGCAACAAATTCAGCCGGGCCGTCGCTGGCGATATAGGCGTGCAGAATTCGCGATGGATTCGCCGGTGGCTCGCCGCGTTCGACGGCATCGACATAATCCATCCCGCCGATGACGCGACCGAACACGGTGTATTTCCCGTCCAGCTTCAGCGTCGGCTGGAACACGATGAAGAACTGGCTGTTCGCGCTATCCTCGCTCGTCGCGCGCGCAGCAGACACCGCCCCGCGCACATGCGGCAGATAATTGAACTCCGCCTTCAGGTCAGGCAGGTCGGAACCGCCCGTGCCATCGCCCTTTGGATCGCCGGTTTGCGCCATGAAGCCATCGATCACGCGGTGGAACAGCAGGCCGTCGTAAAATCCCTTGCGGGTCAACGTCTTGATCCGATCGACCATCATCGGCGCAACATCGGGGCGCAACCAGATGATCACGCGCCCGCCGGTCGACAGATCAAGATACAGAAGGTTCTGCTTATCGTTGAAATCGGATGGCGGGGCGCGATTGGGTTGAACGGTTTTGACGATCTGTGCGCTCGCGGGCAGGATCATCAGGCACCCAAGCAGGATACCCAGGGCGGCAGTCATCAGGCTGGCAATAAAACGCATCACATCCCCGCAAAAAGCGATTTGAACCGCGCTTAGAGCAAATCGGGCATTGCGCCAATCTGAACGTTCACGCGCCGAGAACCGCGCCTGCGTTGCCGTCAGCTGCCCTTGCGGCCGATCTGCTTCACCCGCGCAATCATCTCGTCATTGATCGCTGGCGGCACGAATTTATGGATATCGCCGCCGAACATCGCGATCTCCTTCACGAGCCGCGACGCAATCGGCTGCAGCGCGACATCGGCCATCAGGAACACCGTCTCGATCCGGTTGTTCAGCTGCTGGTTCATCCCCGCCATCTGATATTCATATTCGAAATCGGCAACCGCGCGCAGGCCCCGCACGATCACCCCCGCCCCCTCGCGCTCGGCAAAATCCATCAGCAGCGAATCGAAACTGACCACGTGAATCTCGCCGCCAATATCGGCAACTTCGCGCTTCACCATCGCCATGCGTTCCTCAACACTGAACATCGGCGACTTGCTGGGGTTCGTCGTAACCCCAATCACCAAGCGATCGACGAGTTTTGCGCCGCGCCGAATGATGTCCATGTGGCCCAGCGTAAGCGGATCAAAGGTGCCGGGGTATACCCCGGTGCGCACACTCACCGATCACGCTCAAGCGTGTAGCGGGCGATCTCGCGGAGCAGGTCGGCCTCCGGTCCGTAGAATTGCAGATGGGCGACGGCTTGCTCAACCAGCATCCGCGCCTGCTCTCGTGCTCGGTCGACGCCCAGCAGCGACAGGAAGGTTTCCTTGCCTGCCGTCTGGTCCTTGCCGACGCGCTTGCCCATTTTCTCTTCTTCGCCTTCATAATCGAGCAGGTCGTCGGCGATCTGGAAGGCAAGGCCAACGTCACGTGCATAGCCGCGCAGGCTGGTGCGCGCTTCTGCCGGGGCCTTGCCCAGAATCGCTCCCGCCTCAACCGCGCTCGCGATCAGCGCGCCGGTTTTCATTGCCTGCAGCCGGGTGATCGTCGGCAGGTCAAAGCTCGCCTTTTCCGCCTCGATATCCATCATCTGGCCGCCGGCCATGCCAGTGGGGCCAGCCGCCCGTGCCAGATCGAGCACCAGTTCGGCCCGCACGAACGGATCGGCATGGGTGGCTGCATCGGCAAGCACTTCAAACGCCAGCGCGTGCAGGCAATCGCCCGCAAGGATGGCAGTCGCCTCGCCATACACCTTGTGGACCGTGGGCTTGCCGCGGCGAAGATCATCGTCATCCATCGCCGGCAGATCGTCATGGATCAACGAATAAACGTGGATGCATTCGATCGCGATGGCAGCGCGCCCGGCGCATTCGCGGTCTACGCCAAACAGCTGCGCGGTCGCATAGACCAGCAATGGCCGCAACCTTTTGCCCCCGCCAATCGCGGCATGGCGCATCGCGGCGTACAAGTCTGCACGCGGATCATCAGGAATGGCGAGCAAATGATCGAATCGACGATCGACTTCTGCCGAAACTTCGGAAAGCGCCGCCTTTAGCGACAACGAGGCTTGCGCCATGATAATATCAGCCCGCCGCAAAGGGTGTGGTGCCGACCGGTCGTCCCTCGCTATCGAGCCTGATGGCTTCGATCCGGGCCTGCGCTGCGTCCAGCCGGTCGGCACAACGCTGGCGGAGCAGGCTGCCGCGCTCATATAGCGTAATCGAACTGTCGAGCTGCTCGTCCCCGCTTTCAAGCCGGGCGACAATGCGCTCAAGCTCTTTCAGGGCGTCTTCAAACGACAAATCGGCTATGGCAACGGCGGCTTCCATCCTGCCGCTATGGGGCAGGCGGGCGATAGGGGTCAAGAAGCAGCGCGGACCCAAGTGCATCGGGCAAGCGTTTCATGGGCCAAGGATGAAGGAATCGCATGTTCACCAGCATCAATCCAGCAACCGGCCTGGCGGGGCCAAGCTACCCCGCCCTCACGCCCGCCGCCATTGAGGCGCGGATTGCCTTTGCCACGCATTGTTATGCGGAATGGCGGCTTAGCGATCTGGCCGAGCGATCTGCCTGCCTGGAACGGATTGCCCGGCAATTTGAGGACAACATCGTCGATCTTGCCGAAATTGCGACGCAGGAAATGGGCAAGACCCGCAAATCCGCGATTGGCGAGGTGGAAAAATGCGTCGCCGGGTTCCGCTATTATGCCGAACATGGTCCAGCGATGCTCGCCACCCGGCATATTGGCGTTCAGGACGGCAGGGCGAGCATGCACTGGTTGCCGATGGGACCTGTGCTGGCGATCATGCCATGGAACTTCCCATATTGGCAGGTGGTGCGGTTCCTGGCGCCGACGATTATGGCGGGCAATGTCGGCCTGCTGAAACATGCATCGCTGACGCAAGGGGTGGCCGATGCCATTGAACGGATGGTGATCGCTGCCGACGCACCTGCCGGCCTTTTCCAGAATCTCGCGATTCCGTCATCTGCAGTTGCCGCGATCATCGCTGATTCGCGAATCGCCGCGGTGACGCTGACGGGCAGCGAGGAGGCGGGGGCGAAGGTGGCTGCTGCTGCCGGGCAGGCGCTGAAAAAAGTCGTGCTGGAACTGGGCGGATCGGATCCTTTCATCGTCCTGCCCTCCGCCGATCTAGACAAGGCGGCCGCCGCGGCGGTCACGGCCCGAATCCAGAACACCGGCCAATCCTGCATCTGCGCCAAGCGCATGATCATCCATGCCGATGTGTATGATGCGTTCATGCAGCGGTTCAGCGCCGGGATGCGCGCGGTGAGGGCGGGTGACCCGATGGACGATGCAAGCGACATGGGGCCGCTATCCAGCAGCGAGCAGCGCGACACGGTGCTGGGCCAGATCGAGCGGCTGAAAGCGGCTGGCGCGACGATGTTGTTCGGCGGTGAGGCGCTGCCCGGACCCGGTGCCTATATGTCGGCGGGAATCATGACCGGCGTACCGATTGATGACCCGATCGCGCATGAAGAGATTTTCGGGCCCGTCGCGATGGTGTTTCAGGTGGCGGATATCGAGGCCGCCATTGCCCTGGCGAACGACGTGCCGTTCGGGCTGGGATCAAGCGTGTGGACTCAGGACGTTGCCGAGCAGGACCGGCTGGTGCGCGAGATTGAGGCGGGGATGACCGCGATCAACCAGGTGCTCGCCAGCAATCCGGCGGTCCCTTTTGGCGGAATCAAGCGTTCAGGCCATGGGCGCGAGCTGGGTTCCTATGGGCTGCATGAGTTCATGAACCTGAAAACGGTGACCAACGCGGGCTGATTGGGCCTCCGGGCGCTTTTTCCGGCGCAAAGCCCATGGCGGCGGGGCGCGTGGCGGGTTAGTCTTTGGCGGAATTCTTCAAGGGAGCAGGCAAGATGCGAATGGCGATCATGGCAGCAGCGGCGGTGTCGGCGGCGAGCATCGGCGGATGCGCTTCTTACAATGAGGGCATGGGCCCGCAAGCGCCGTCAAACCGGATTGCCGTGGCGATGCTGCGGACGGCAGATGGCACCAATGTTGGCCGGGCAACGGCGCGCGAAGTGACCGGCGGCTTGCGGGTGACGATCGACGCGGTCGCGCTGCCCGCGGGCACCCACGGCGCGCATATCCATGCCGTCGGCCGGTGCGAAGGCCCTGCCTTCATGACTGCGGGCGGGCACTGGAATCCGGCCGGCACGCAGCACGGATCAATGAATCCCGCCGGTCCGCATGAGGGCGATCTGCCCAACATCATCATCGGCACCGATGGGCGCGGCACGATGGGCGCCGTGATTCCCGCCGGGACGCTTGACGGGCTGCTGGATACCGATGGCGGTGCCATGGTGATCCACGCCGCCGCCGATGACATGATGACCGATCCATCGGGCAACAGCGGCGCGCGCATCGCGTGCGGGGTGTTTGCGGTCAATTGATTGGGCACGGTCGGCGCGCTGACCCGGCCCAAGCCCTTCTGCGCCGGCAACCGGGTTGGTCCGATCAGATCGGCTCGCCTGCCGCGCGTGCCCGAGCCTCGCGATTCGCCTCTGCCTTGGGCACCAGCCGATAGGCGAAGATGGCCGCCATCACGGTGATCGGCACGGTGCACAACAACGAGATGACGCCGATCGACAGGCTGCCCGACAGGGAGGAGATTCGCCCGGCCAGATAGGGGCCCATCGCCAGCCCCATCAACGTCGTACCGATCAGGAAGGTGGCGGTTGCGGTGCCGCGCATGCGGGGTAGCACCAGATCCTGCGTGGTGGCCGCTGCTGCCCCCAGCGCACAGCTTGCCAGCGCCTGGGCGGGGAACAGCATGATATAGAACAATGTGATGTCCGTAGTCGTGAACGCCGTCAGGATGGCCATCCAGGGCACTGCTGCGCCGAAGATCACCACGAGCAGCCGGCCCGCGGGGTTCTTTTTGCGGAGTCGATCGGCGATGATGCCGCCCACCGTCACGCCCAGAAAGCCCGACATCGCGCCCATGCCGCCGATGATGAACCCGGCGGTGCCCGGTGCCGCGCCCAGCACGCGGATCGCATAGGGCGCCGCCCAGAAGGTGACCGAATAGCTGAGGAATGCGTTCAACCCATACGCCACCACCACGCACAGGAACGCCGGATTGCCGACGATCAGCGCATAGGTTGGCGGATCGCGGCGGCGCAGCGCGCTGGCCCAGGAGAAGACGGCATATACGCCGATCCCCACCGCCAGCCACTGCGGCGCAGGCTCCCCGATTGCGATCAGCCCGGATACGATGCCGCCGATCACCGCCAGACCGATGACGTTCGTGATAAACGGCCGAACGCCCCCCTGCGCCGCGCCGATCAGCGTCAGCGGCGGCACAATGGTGAGCAGATCAGCGAAAAAGGCGCGGAACGGCGCGGGGTGCGGCACCGGCGGCGGCAAGCCTTCCGATTGGCCCCGGATGGGCTCACGCAGCGTCGCGATCAGCAGCGCCAGCGCCAGCCCGGGCAGGCCGACGATCATGAAGGCCGCCTGCCACCCCACCAGCCCCAGCGGGCCGCCACCGGGATAGGCGGTGTTCCAGCTCGACACGATCAGCCCGCCAATCCCCAGCGAGATGCCGCCGCCAACATACAGCCCGGCAGAATAGATGGCGAGCGCAGTGGCGCGCAGCCGGCGGGGAAACCATACCGAAATCAGCGAATAGGCAGACGGCGCAGCACTCGCCTCACCAATCCCCACGCCCACCCGGGCCCCGGCCAGCATCGCCCCGCTTTTCGAAAAGCCCGAAACGACCGTCATCGCCGACCACAGGGTAAGCCCGAACGTCAGCAGCCGCACCCGGTGCCAGTTATCCGCCAGCCGCCCCAGCGGAATGCCGAACAGCGCATAGAATACGCCGAACGCAGTGCCATATAGAAAGCCCAGATCCTCATCGCGCAGCCCCAGGTCGCGCTTGATATCTTCCGCCAGGATCGAGATGATTTGCCGATCGACAAAGTTCAGGATGTACACGGCGAACAGGATCGCCAGCACATACCAGGCATAGCGCGGGGCCTGTGGCTCGGTGCCCGATTGCGCTTCAGCCATGTTCATCCCCTAACTACAAATCACTGTTTCGTCGGGGCTAGCAGAGCGGCGCGGCAATGCGGAAGCGTTATTCTTTGCACGCCCGCTCCGTCATCCCCCCAGCGGCCAGCGATCAATCACGTCATAACGCGCGCCGTCGCGGGTAAGATGGCTTTCGAACAGGGTGATATGGGTAAAGGCAAAGGGCGCGCTGGACAGGCCGGCATGGCGGGCAATGAAGGCGTCGATCGCCGGTTCGGCATCGGCGGTGCGGGGCAGGCGGGCAAGCGTGATGTGCGGCAGATAGGCCCGGCCCTCCGCTGGCAGCCCCAGCGTGATCATCGCGTGATCGATCTTGCGGTGCAGCCGGGCCAGGGCATCGCCGGGGGCCACCCCCGCCCAGATGGCATTGGTGCGGCCCTGATTGATGAGGGCGTGTTTGGTGGGGCCCTGATTGGAGGGGGCCTGTTTGGCGAACCGCCCGACGCCGTTCAGCGCAACCGTGATCGGCTCTGTCGGGATGCGCGCCACCGCCAGCGCGACATCGCCCGCCATGCGGTGATCAACCTCACCAATGTAGCGCGCCGTCAGATGCAGCTGATCGTCGCTTTGCCAGCGCGCCCCCGCAACACCCCCCATCACCGCGATCAACGCAGCGCGAATGTCGCGCGGGGGGCGCAGGCCGACAAACAGGCGGTGATTCATGGCACCACCGTGCCGCCCAGCGACAATCCAGACAACTGATTTAGCGTCTGATGATTTTAGGGAGTGAGCCCATGAACGATTGCTGTGGGCACATGGGCTAAAGGGCCGACATTGGTGGAGATCTGCCTTTCGGGTTATGATTGCATCAGTTAGTTAAGCGGACCTACGCTTGCTCGGGGACGCAAATGCTGCGCGGGATCGCTAATATCTTCGGGAACAATCTGCGCTCGCGCTCTGTGTTGGGGCAACAAATTGGCCTGACGCTATGTGCTGGCATGGTGCTGCCACCGCCCCTCGAATTACTCTTCCGTTGGATTGAGTCGAACCGCTGTTTTGTTGATACGCCAAACGGCAGAATGGGATTTCTCTTCCCCGAAGCTGAGATGAAGCAGGGGTGGACCAAGAATAGGCGGCCGGGCGGAACGGATATTGGCTTCGCGGCCGAAGGCAACGTGAACCTGAGATACTGGTTCAAAACTACCGATCCCGATGTGATGAATCGACTTTGCGTCTTCGCAAAATCAGGCGGTGAAGGATCGATGGCCGCGTTCTGGCTGGCCGACGATGGCTCCCAGAAAATTGTCCACTTGGGTTCGGGTTCGGGATCTGCAACGCTCTGCATTCTCGCCAACGAACCAGTCGATTTCCTGCGACTATTGGCAATCGGTTATGACGAGATTTGTTGGGGCGACGAATATTTCGAACCACCAAATGCCAACCGGGAGTTCATAGTCGGGCCGAATTTGGCCTACAGGGATTGGGTCGAGGGGACGTTTCACGTCACGATCCCAACCCGGGCTGTCGAGATAGTTCGCCATCCGGCGTCAATGGATGATAAGTATTCCGAAGATCCATTCTGGCAGTGGGTAAAGAAGCACATCAAGTGAATGACCGCTTTTGAGGGGCTGACGACCTAAAGCCTACGACCTACATTGGGGCGAAAGCAGCCGCATCGGGTGATCGTCCCCACAACATCCGGAAATGGCGGGAAGCGGACGTTGGACGTTATCCTGCGATCCACCAGACCAGCGCCGCAATCAAAGCTGCAAACAATGCGAGCATCGTCACAGCGGCGAACCAAGCCGCAACACGGCCATATCTCTCATCGACATAGACAATGATGACATTGGCAAATGCCAGAAATGCTACATCCATCAGTGGCGGGTAGCACCGCAGCGTTCGTCCGCAACTGGTGGTTAGCTGCCGTTCGCGAGCGAGACAGTTTCGATGATGTCCGCAAGCATGAAATCACCGCCACAGCTCCCTGTGATGCACCACACTCCCGTCAAGCCATTGAGCGCGACCGGCGGATATTCAGCCATGTTCGATGCGACGCTCTTAGCCAGATATGGCGATGCCGCCTTGATTGGACGCTCTTCGATAAGCAGTTCTGTCCAAGCCCGAACTGCGTCGCGCTCATCAGACGCACGAACCTGCGACACGTAGGTGCCGCCCCGAAAGTCGCACACAATTGTGAAAAGTCGTCCCGACATGACGCTTAGGTCGTAGACTCATAACTGCGCAACCACAGCCGCATTGAGGCGAGTTTGACCATGGCGAGGAAGTTGTCGGCGAGTTTGTCGTAGCGGGTTGCGATGCGTCGGAAGTGTTTGAGCTTGCTGAAGAAGCGTTCGACCTGA
>JBBQDD010000086.1:0-8602 GCA_038319335.1 Sphingomonadales bacterium | reverse complement strand
CCATGCTCGCCAACCTCGCGGAGGACCGCCAGGGGATCGCTGCAGAACCCGGTGCCGATATCGCCGCCGCGCTGGCCCGGTTGCGTGCGGATGGCATTGATACCCCCGCCACCTTGGCGCTGCTGGAACGTGCGCTGATTGCACCTGTGCTGACCGCGCACCCCACCGAGGTGCGGCGCAAGAGCATGATCGATCACCGCAACCGGATTGCGGAATTGATGAAGCTGCGCGACGCTGGCGTGGGCGTCACGCCGGACGGCGACCAGGTGGATGAGGCGATCACCCGCCAGATCGCGCTGTTGTGGCAAACCCGGGTGCTGCGCCGCGAGCGGCTGTACGTGGCGGACGAGGTGGAAACCGCGCTCAGCTATCTGCGCGATGTGTTCCTGCCCGCGCTGCCCGCTTTGTACCAGCGCTGGGACCGGGCGCTGGGGCAGCGCGTGCCCAGCTTCCTGCGCCCCGGCAGCTGGATCGGCGGCGACCGCGATGGCAACCCTTTCGTGGTGGCGGATTCGCTGCGAACCGCGCTCACCAAGGCGTGCGAGGCGGTGCTTGGCCATTATCTGGATGCGGTGCACCTGCTGGGGGCAGAGCTGTCGATTTCCAACGAATTGGCGGACATTGATCCTGCTGTCGCCGCGCTGGCAGACGCCAGCGGCGACAGCGCGGTTTCGCGCGCGGATGAACCCTATCGCCGGGCCCTGTCGGGCATTTATGCACGGCTTGCCGCCACCCATCTGGCGCTGACGGGCAGGCCCGCGCCGCGCCCCGGCCATCTGGTTGGCGCGCCCTATGCCAGCCCGCAGGCGTTTCGCGATGATCTCGTCGCGATCGCCAAGGGGCTGGCGCGTGATCATGGCGGGGCGCTTGCCACCGGCGGCGCGCTTGGCCGGTTGATCCGCGCGGTGGAGACGTTCGGCTTCCACCTCGCCACGCTCGACATGCGCCAGAACAGCGCGGTGCATGAACGCGTCGTTGCCGATCTGCTCAAAGGGGCGGGGGTGTCCGATGACTATCTGGCGCTGGATGAGGATGCGCGAATTGCGCTGCTGCGCCACGAACTCGCCAGCCCGCGCCCGCTCACCAGCCCCTATGCCGCCTATAGCGACGAAACGGCGTCCGAAATCGCGATCCTGCATGCAGCGGCAGCGGCCCATGCCGCTTACGGCCCGGCGTGCATCACCAACTATGTCGTATCCATGGCGCAATCGGTATCCGATCTGCTTGAGGTGAACCTGCTGCTGAAAGAGGCCGGGCTGTACCGGCCCAGTCAGGGCGTTGGCACGGCCCCGCACGCCGCGATCATGGCGGTGCCGCTGTTCGAGACGATCGGCGATCTGGAGGCCGCACCCGGCGTGATGACCGCCTATCTGGGCCTGCCGGAAATGGCCACGATCGCGCAGGCGCGTGGCCATCAGGAAGTGATGATCGGCTATTCGGACAGCAACAAGGATGGCGGCTACCTCACCTCCACCTGGAGTCTCAGCCGCGCGTCAACCGCGCTTGCGCCGGTGTTCGAGGCGGCGGGTGTGGCGATGCAACTGTTCCACGGGCGCGGCGGCGCGGTGGGGCGCGGCGGTGGATCATCCTTTTCCGCAATCCTCGCCCAGCCGCCCGGCACCGTCCAGGGCCGCATCCGCATTACCGAACAAGGCGAGGTGATTGCCGGCAAATATGGCACCCGCGAAAGTGCGGCGACCAATTTGGAGGCGATTGCCGCCGCCACCCTGCTCGCCAGCCTGGAGCCGGAGCGATTGTCAGCGCGCGATTATGCGCGGTTTGCCAGTGCGATGGACGAATTGTCCGACACCGCATTTCGCACTTATCGCGATCTTGTTTACGGGACGGAGGGGTTTCGCAGTTTCTTCCGTCAGATGACGCCGATTGCCGAGATTTCGGGTCTGAAAATCGGATCGCGCCCAGCCAGCCGCACCAAATCAGACCGGATCGAGGATTTGCGCGCCATCCCCTGGGTGTTCAGCTGGGCGCAGGCGCGAGTGATGCTGCCCGGCTGGTACGGCGTGGGCTCGGCAATCGCCGCGTTCGAGGACAAGGCGTTGTTGTGCGACATGGCGGCGGGCTGGCCGTTTTTCGCCGCGATGCTCGCCAATATGGAACAGGTGATCGCCAAATCCGACATGGGCATCGCCGCGCGCTAGGCGGCAATGGTGGAGGATCGCGCATTGGCCGATCCGCTGGTCGAGCGGATCAGCGCGGGCTGGCACCGCAGCCGCGACGGGTTGTTGATGGTCACCGGCCAGTCGCACCTGCTGGCGAACAACCCCGCGCTCGACGCCTCCATCCGTCTGCGCCTGCCCTATATCGAGCCGCTCAACCTGCTCCAGATCGAACTGATCAAACGCCGCCGCGCGGGCGAAAAGGACGAACGGATTGGCGAGGGCATCCTGCTGTCCATCAACGCGATCGCGACGGCGCTTCGCAATTCCGGGTAGCGCGGCAGGGCGGTTCGCTTGAAACCAACCTGCCTATATTTCCAGCCGCGACTATCCCGAATGGGCGCGAATGAAGCCATCTGCCAGATCTGCGCAAAACCGGTCAAGGTCGGCAGGATGGGTGGCATCACCGCCAAGCGGCCCCTGGTGCAGCATCAGGACGATCAGCGGCGACAGCAACATGATGGCGGCATGCCGCGCATCGGCATCGGTTCGCATGTCGCCCGCCGCCTGATGCGCCCGGAGCCGGTCTGCCAGAAACGCGATGGACGGTTCCAACACGCGGGCCACCACATGCGGGCCGACCACGCCATTGTTCAGGCCCTCCGCCAGCCCCATCGCATACACATTCCCCACGCCGAATTGCTCGAAGCCAAGCCGTGTAAAGGCAATCGCGCTGCGCACGGACGTCGCAAAGTCGCCCTTTGCTTGGCCAAGCACTGCAAAATAGGGTGCCGCCTGCCGTTCTGATTCCGCCAGCACCGCGATGACGACATCGGCGCGTTTGCCAAAATAATGCTGCATCGTCGAAATCGAAACGCCTGCTGCGGTTGCCAACTCGCGGTAGGATGCGTGCATGGCGTCCGCCTGCGACAATCGCTGCATCAGCAGCTGCAGAATCTCCGTCCGGCGCGCTTCATGCTGCTTGTTCAAGGCACCTGTTGATCGCGCCATCGTCCCACTTCATCCGCCCTTGCAACCCAAAGCATACCACTAGCACGCTGCGGGGTTGACGGCGACATCAGTAAATTGGTACATACGTACCATTATATTTTTCTCCCGAGGAAAACGCCAATGCAGTCAACGATCACCCCCGGCAATGCCAACCCGACGCCAGCTCAACGCCAATGGACATGGGCGCATGCCGCCATTTTCCTGGTCGCCGCCAATCTGCCCGGCATCGTTTCAGGATGGCGCGAAAAATTGTTCCCGGGCTTTCTGGAGCCGCCGCTGCGCCCGCCCGGCATCCTTTTCCGTTTCATCTGGTTCGCGCTGAACCTGTGCACTCTTGCAGCCGCCCTGCGCATCCTGAACAACCGCGCCCTGCCAGACCGTATGTTCAACCTCGGGCTGCAAGCGGTGTTCTGGACCACCTTTGCGATTTTCCCCTTATTCTACTTCGGTTTGTCGAGCCCAATCATCGGCAGTGCGCTGACGCTGATCATCTTTGGCGTGGCTTTCGCGCAGGTGGTGTCGTTGTGGGGCGCTGATCGCAAAGCCGCGATACTGATGGTCCCGCTCGCTTGCTGGGGCGCGTTCGCCGGGTTTTATGCATCCATCTGGCAAGTAATGTTCAACCCCGATCCCTTTCTGGGCGTACCCCCGCTGAACACGCTGTGGGGGTTAAACCTGTAGGAACGCCCTCGCCTGGTGGAATGCGGTTGCTTGGGGTGGGGCTGAGACATGCGGTTCTCGCAATGGGCGCGAAGCACCGTCAACGGCGAATGCTTATGGAGCAGGATAGCCGTAGACAATTGAGGAGCGCTACCGGCCTTCATCTACCTGCTTCGCTCCCTTTGCGGGAAATCAGCCTTCCTCACCCCTCCATAAACGGCGCAGCAATCTCACCCCGCACCCGCGCCAATCGCCCGCTGGCCCGGTCGATCGGCGCCCAGGTCGTCACCGCCTCCACCTTCACCTTGCCGTCCGCACCGGTAAAACGAGCGTGCCGATCAAACCGCGCGCCCTTGGGCGGCGCTGGCACCCAGGTTTCGCCCGTCACCGTCTCTCCCGGCCCCACATTGCCGCGATAATCAATCTCGTGCCGGGTCACGACCCAGATATAGGCGGCGACATGCTCGGGCGGGGCCACGGCCTGCCAATGAGCGGTGGCGAGATCCTGAATCCATCGTACCCACACCGCGTTGTTCACATGGCCGAGCTCGTCAATGTCGGCAGCGGTGGCGGTGATGCTGTGGGTGAAGCGCGCCATGTTCAGCCCGGCCAGCAGGTTATTTCTGGGCGGGGCAAAGCTTGCCCGTTGCTTTGCAAAACGCCGCCATCGCCTCCGCCTTCAGGTCGATCTGGCTAGCCGATGACATCGCATCAGCCATCGCGCCAGGGAGGATTTTGCGCCAATGTCGCGCCGCCGGGCTTTCGGCATGCGCCACCAGCGCCCGAAGTTCCGCAATCGACAGCCGCGCTGCATAGGCATGGCCGAACGCAGCGTTCAGCTGCGCGGTGGATGCGGTGCCGATGCGGGTCGCCGTCGCGCGCAACAGGGTTTTTTCGGCGTCGCTGAGTTCGGGATGGGCCGCGACAAGCTCGGCGCTGTCCTTCGCGACGAGAATGGGCGCGATCGTCGCCAGCGTGCTCGTTTGCGCCAGCCGCAGGCCGAGTGCTTCAGCAGCGGCGCTCGGTGCCGGTGTAGCGGCCTGCGCTGCCATTGCCAGGGCGATCATCCATGTCATGCAACATCCTCCACGCCCAGTTGCCACAGCACGAACGCATGCTCCTCGGCCGCCTCCCGCAAACTTTCGAACCGGCCTGATTTGCCGCCATGGCCCGCACCCATGTTGGTTTTCAGCAGCAGCATATTGTCGTCGGTTTTCTCGTGGCGCAGTTTGGCGGCCCATTTGGCGGGCTCCCAATAGGTGACGCGCGGATCGTTCAGCCCGCCGCTGATGAACATCGGCGGATAGGCCTGGGCACGCACCTGGTCATAGGGCGAATAGCCACGGATCAGGTCGAACGCCGCCTTGTCCTCAATCGGGTTGCCCCATTCAGGCCATTCTCCCGGCGTGAGCGGCAGCGATGCGTCCATCATCGTGTTCAGCACATCGACAAACGGCACGTCAGCTACCACCGCGCCCCATAATTCGGGATCGCTGTTCACCACCGCGCCCATCAGCTCACCCCCCGCCGATCGCCCCGCAATCGCGATCTTGCCCGCGCTGGTCCAGCCGCCCGCGATCAGCCCTTTGGCGACATCGACGAAATCGTTGAAGGTATTGGTGCGCTTTTCCAGCTTGCCGTCGAGATACCATTGCTGGCCCAGGTCATCCCCGCCGCGAATATGCGCGATCGCATAGGCAAAGCCGCGATCGAGCAGCGAAAGCCGCCCGGTCGAAAAGCCCGGCGGGATCGCATAGCCATAGGCACCGTAGGCATAGAGGAAGAGCGGGCGGGTGCCGTCCATGGGGAAATCGGCCGGGTAGACGATTGATACCGGCACCGCCGTGCCATCGCGCGCGGTGACGTGCAGCCGCTGCGTTGCGTATTTCGATGCGTCATAGCCCGACGGAATTTCCTGCACCTTGAGTACAGTCTTGGTGCCGGTCGCGACATCATAATCATAGGTAGTGCCGGGGGTGACCATCGATTCATAGCCCAGCCGCAACACCTTCATGTCATATTCGGGGTTGTCGCCGAGCCCGGCGTCATAGCTGGCTTCCGGAAAATCGATCCGGGTGGGCGTGCCGCCGTCATAAGGGTGGATATCGATCTGATCGAGCCCGGCCTCGCGCCCGTCGACGATGAAGAAATCCGCAAAACAGCTCACCCCGGTCATGTAGAAATCGGACGATGCGCCGATCAGTTCGGTCCAGCTGCCGGGGTTGGCGATGGGCGCGGTGCACAGGCGGAAATTGGGGTGAGTATCATTGGTGTGGATGAACAGCGTGTCGCCGTGCGCATCGACATCATATTCGCGGCCCACCTGGCGCGGGGACACGCACACCGGGGTGCCGAGCGGATCAGTGGCGGGCAACAGCCACACCTCGCTGGTCACATGATCGCCGCTGGCGATGACGATCCATTGCCGGTCGCTGGTTTCGGACACGCCGACGCGAAACCCCTCATCGGCCTCTTTGAACAGCTCGACATCGTCATTGATGGGTGTTCCGAGCCGGTGGAAACGGGCATTGTCCGTCCGCCATTGATCATTAGCCAGCCCGTACAGAAACCCGCTGTCGTCCGCCGCCCAGACGATTTCGGAGAGCATGCCGGGGATCACGTCAGGCAAATGCTCGCCCGTCGCGATTACCTTTACACGCACTTCGAACCGTTCCGATCCATTGTCGTCAATCGCATAGGCGAGCAGCAGGCCGTTATTGCTGACCGAGAATGCACCGAGCCGGAAATATTCCTTGCCCTCTGCCAGCGCCGGTTCGTCGAGCATCAGTTCGTCGGGCCCGCCCGTGATCGGCTTGCGCCACCATTTGCGGTACTGCCCGCCGGTTTCAAACGCCGTCCAGTACAGCCAGTCGCCATCCTTTTGCGGGACGGAGGAATCGTCTTCCTTGATGCGGCCCTTCATCTCTTCGTACAGCAGGTCGGTCAGCGGCTTCAGCGGGGCCATCACCCCTTCGAAATAGGCGTTCTCCGCCTCCAGATAGGCCAGCACATCCTTGTCCGTCACCTCCGGATAGCCCGGGTCTTTCAACCAGGCATAGGGATCGTCGATCGTCTGGCCGTGCGCTGTAAAGCTGAACTGGCGGCGATCGGCGCGGGGCGGTTTCATGGTGATGCTCATCCGCTATCCCTACCGCCCCGCATCACGCGAAGTCGAGAGGCGCGAGACTGGATGGTGGGATGGCTCGATTTCCGAAAGGCGACGGCGTAGGGTGGCCGATCACCAGATTCAGGATCCGCCATGTCCAGCTATGCCGACCGCCTAACCGCTCTTCGCGACCAGTTGAAGCGTGATCGCCTCGACGGGTTCGTCGTGCCGCTTACCGATGAGCATATGAGCGAATATGTCGGCGGCTATGCGCAGCGGCTGGCGTGGCTGACGGGGTTTCAGGGATCGGCCGGGACGGCGGCGGTGCTGCCAGAGGCGGCGGCGATCTTCACCGACGGGCACTATACGCTGCAGGTGCGCCAGCAGGTTGACGGTGATCACTGGGCCTATGTCGGCGTGCCGCAGATGAGCGTGGCGGGCTGGCTGGCCGATCATGCCGCGCAGGGCGCGCGGATTGGCTATGATCCGTGGCTGCACACCCGCGCCTGGGTGGATGAAGCGGGCCGAGCGCTGGCCGAGCGTGGCGCGGTGCTGGTGGCTGTCGACACCAACCCGGTCGACGCCGTGTGGCCCGATCGCCCGGCACCATCCACCGCGACGCTGGCGGTTCAGGCGGACGACCAGGCCGGGCAATCCTCCGCGCAAAAGCGCGCCGCGATTGCCGATTGGCTGACAGCGCGCAAGGCCGATGCGGTGGTGCTGACGGCGCTGGATTCCATTGCCTGGACGTTCAACATTCGGGGCCAGGATGTGGAGCATACACCCGTCGCGCTGGCCTATACGATCGTGCAGGCAGACGGCACCGCCGATCTGTTCATCGCCCCTGAAAAGCTGACGGATGCGGTGCGCCAGCATCTGGGCAACGCCATTCGCATCCATGATCGCGCTGGCTTTGCCGATGCGCTGGCAGGCTATGCCGATAAGCGCGTTGCCGCTGATCCTGAACGCGCGGTGGCGGCGATATTCGATGCGCTGGATGCGAGCGGCGCAACCGTGTTGGCGCAGCGTGACCCCGTGGTACTGGCCAAGGCGCTGAAGAACCCGGTGGAGATTGCCGGGCACCGGGCAGCATCCGCGCGCGACGGCGCGGCACTGGCGCGGTTCCTGCGCTGGGTGGAGGCGGAGGCCCCCAAGGGTGGCCAGACCGAATTGTCGTGTGCGGCTAAATTGCTGGCATTCCGCCAGGAATCCGGTGTGCTGCTCGACACATCATTCGACACGATTTCTGCCACCGGCGCGCACGGTGCCAGCCCGCATTACCGGGTGGATGAGGAGTCAAACGCACCGCTGGAGCATGGCCAGCTTTATCTGGTCGATTCAGGCGGGCAATACCGCGATGGCACCACCGACGTTACCCGTGTGCTGCCCATCGGCACGCCCACGCCCGAAATGCGCGATCGCTTCACCCGTGTGTTGAAGGGGCATATCGCGCTCGCCACCGCTGTGTTCCCCCACGGCACCAATGGCGGGCAGCTGGATGGGTTTGCGCGGCGGCCGTTGTGGGAGGTGGGGCTGGATTATGCTCATGGCACTGGCCACGGCGTGGGTTCCTATCTGTCGGTACACGAGGGGCCGCAGCGGATCGCGACGCCCAATTATCCCGGTGGTGGCCCGTCAGAGCCGCTGCGTGCGGGGATGATTATTTCCAACGAGCCAGGCTATTACAAGGCGGGCGAATACGGCATCC
>JBBQDD010000085.1:0-8655 GCA_038319335.1 Sphingomonadales bacterium | reverse complement strand
GCCGATGGGTGCGCTTGACGGGTCCGCTCGCGCGATCACCTTTGCGCTGATCATTCCGGGCACGGTGCCATTTGTTTACCTTTTCCGGGCGCTGGCGGGGCTGATCGGGGAACAGCTTTTGATGGGCGTCGCCATCGGCACCATGGCTGCCGCGTTTTGCGACGGGATCGCGCTGTCCTGGGCACCTACGCTCTATGGCGATGGGCTGGCGCAGATCGCAGGATCAGGCGCGACGATCCTGTGGGGCATCGGCGTTGTGCTGTTGCTGGCGTTCGTAATCGGGCGTCGCGAGCGACGGTGAAAAATTTTCTGTTCCCCTCTTGTTCGAATGGAACGTTTAGGGTACATGCGTTGCCAAGCATTGCCCATCCGGCATGTTCGGTCTAGCGACGGAGGCTTCCAATGGCAGCACAATTGAAGGTCATCGACAGCAAAATGGCGGTATCCACGGACAAGGCAGCCGCAGAGCGGCAAAAGGCGCTCGACGCCGCCCTCGCGCAGATTGATCGTGCCTTTGGCAAGGGCTCTGCCATGCGGCTTGGTTCAAAGGAGACGATGCAGGTCGAATCGATTTCAACCGGATCGCTGGGGCTCGATATCGCGCTTGGTGTGGGCGGCCTGCCGCGTGGCCGGGTGATCGAGATTTACGGGCCTGAAAGCTCCGGTAAGACCACGCTGGCGCTCCATGTGATCGCCGAAGCGCAGAAAAATGGTGGTACGGCGGCGTTTGTGGATGCCGAACACGCGCTTGACCCCGTCTATGCCAAGAAACTGGGCGTCAACATCGACGAGCTGATCGTCTCGCAGCCCGATACAGGCGAGCAGGCGCTGGAAATCGTCGATACGCTCGTCCGGTCCAACGCCATCGATGTGCTGGTGATCGATTCGGTCGCAGCGCTGGTGCCGCGTGCGGAAATCGAGGGCGAGATGGGCGACAGCCATGTCGGGCTGCAGGCACGGCTGATGTCGCAATCGCTCCGCAAGCTGACCGGCTCGATCAGTCGATCGCGTTGCATGGTGATTTTCATCAATCAGCTGCGGATGAAAATCGGCGTGATGTACGGCAACCCCGAAACCACCACGGGTGGCAACGCGCTGAAATTCTACGCCTCGGTCCGCCTCGACATCCGCCGCACCGGCCAGATCAAGGACCGCGAGGATATTGTCGGCAACACAACCCGGGTGAAGGTCGTCAAGAACAAGGTCGCACCGCCGTTCAAGCAGGTCGAATTCGACATCATGTACGGCCAGGGCATTTCGAAGATTGGCGAGATTCTCGATCTGGGCGTGAAGGCAGGGCTGGTCGAGAAATCGGGTGCCTGGTTCTCCTATGACAGCGTCCGCATCGGCCAGGGTCGTGAAAACGCCAAGACCTATCTTACCGAACATGCCGACATGGCCGATCGGCTGGAACAGGCAATCCGCACCCGCACCGACAAGGTTGCCGAGGAAATGATGGTCGGCCCCGACGCGGACAGCGACGACGACGATATGTAGGAACGACAGGTAGCTCCGGGATGTGGTTCCTGGCGCGAGCGATGGTTTTCAGCGGCGTGTTCCCGATGGGGAGGCTGCGCCGCAACAACTGGAAAGGCCCGGCCATGTCGCCGGGCCTTTCATGTTTTGGAGCGCGGCGGGGTCGGGCGCGCGGCGCTTTTGTGAGTGGCACGGGTCTGGAGCATTTGGTGTCGGCTCTCATTCAGTTAGCCGGTCATGTCAGTCATTTACATCACACCACCTTCGTCACCCCCGCGCAGGCGGGGGTCCAGCTGCGGCGTGCGCAGGAGCGCGTTCCCCGCCTGCGCGGGGATAACGCTGCAGATTTAGGGTTCGCTGCCGAAACGTCTGGGTCGCCAAGCTAATCCCTCGGGCTCGCCCTCGCCAAAGCGCATTGGTGGTTCGATCAGCAATGCCCACCGGGGGGAGGCGTCGCCCAAACGCCACCCACCATCCGGTTTGGCTTTGCGCGCGTGGTGAAGCAATCTAGGCTGGCTGCTCACCACGCCCGGTTGCCGGGGCGCAGTCGCCACGATAGCGGCGGGTGGCAGCAGATACCGGCTTATTCGACCAGACCCGCCTTCAATCACCAGACCCGCCTTCAATCAGGAGCCTGTCGCATGACGATTACCGTCCACCACCTTGAAAACTCCCGGTCGCAGCGGATCATCTGGCTGCTTGAGGAGCTTGGGCTGCCCTATACGATCAAGCGTTATGAGCGGAACAAGAAGACGATGCTGGCCCCGCCCGAATTGAAGCGTGTGCATCCGCTCGGCAAGTCGCCGGTGATCGAGGATGATGGCGTGGTGATCGCCGAAACCGGCGCGATCGCCGAATATCTGGTCGAGAAGGCGGATGGGCGGATGGGCCCGGGTGCGCACCGCGATTCGGTGCTCCGCTACCGCCAGTTCATGCACTATGCCGAAGGATCGATGATGCCGCCCCTGTTCGCGATGCTGGTGGTTGGCCGCATACCGTTGTTCGGCAAGACAGCGCTGAAGCGGTTGACGCCGATGTTCGACGTGCATCTCGACTACCTCGAAGCCGAACTGGCGTCGCGCCTCTGGTTTGCGGGCGACGAGATCAGCGCGGCCGATGTAATGATGAGCTTTCCGCTGGAGGCAGCGCGATCACGCGCAGGCCTCGGCCCCTCGCGCCCCGCGACGATTGCGTGGCTCGACAAAATCCATGCGCGCCCTGCCTATCAGACGGCACTCAGCAAAGGTGGTCCCTACGCCTATGCGTAGCGCGTGATGCACCTAATTCAGACCGCTCGATACGAACGGCTTGGGCAGTCAAACGTTATCACACCCCAAATCGTCGTTGCTACTCCGGTCTTGCGCCTGGGGGACGCAATCCAGCCGGGACGCTTGGTGAGACGCTGGATTGCGTTGCTGCGCCGCAATGCCGGGCTTCGTTTGGAGCCGTGCCCAACTGCTTAACCCGCCGCCCGGTGCCCCGGCGCATGGGGCGGCTCGATCTCGGCTGCGTCCGGCGTATCAAGCGCGCCTTCCCATTTCGCGACCACCGCCGTCGCCACCGCATTGCCCACCACATTGGTGCCTGATCGGCCCATGTCGAGGAACTGATCGACCGGCAGGATCAGCAGCAGCCCGGCCTCTGGAATACCGAACTGCCCCATCACGGCGGCGATCACCACCAGCGATGCGCGTGGCACGCCGGCAATCCCCTTCGACGTCACCATCAGCACCAGCAGCATGATGATCTGCGTACCGATCGACAGATCGATGCCATAGACCCGCGCGATGAACAGCGTCGCGAAGGTCATGTACATCATCGACCCGTCAAGGTTGAACGAATAGCCGAGCGGCAGCACGAAGCTGGCAATCCTGGGGGGCACGCCGAACCGGTCGAGCGCTTCGAGGGTGCGCGGATAGGCGGCTTCGGACGAGGCGGTTGAGAAGGCGAGTAGGATGGGCTCGCGGATGTAACGGATCAGCGAGAACGCGCGAGTGCCGATGAATGCAAAGGCCGCGCCGAACAGCAACATCCACAATACCGCCAGCCCGATATAGAAGCTGCCGACGAACAGGCCAAGCGTAACGATGATGCCCAGCCCGTTGACCGTAATCGTCGCGGTGATCGCCGCGAACACCGCCAGCGGCGCGACCCGCATCACATAGTCGGTGATCTGCAGCATCATCGCGGCAAGCGCCTCGGCACCCTTGACGATCGGTGCGCCGCGCTCGCCGATGGCGAGCAACGCCACGCCCGCGAATACGGAGAAAATCACGATCTGGATGATCTCATTGGTCGCCATCGCATCGACGATGGACGACGGCACGACATGGGTGATCCATTTGCTGAGATCGAACCCTGCCTTGTCTAGGCCGGCCGTCGCATCAGGTGGTGGCAGGGTGAAGCCAAATCCGGTGCCCGGCGCGATCTGGTCAATCGCAAATTCGATGCCGTGGAACAGCAGCAGCCCCAGGCTGAGCGAGATGAGCGACGCTGTGATGAACCACGCCATCGTCCGCGCGCCAATGCGCCCCAGCGACGCGGTGTCACCCATATGCGCGATGCCGACGACCAGGGTGGAAAACACCAGCGGCGCGATGATCATCTTGATCAGGCGCAGGAAAATGGTGGTGACGATGGAAAACCAGCCGGCGATTTCCTTCAGCCGGGCCGCAGCCTCGGGCGTGCCATCAGCAATCGCATTGTTCAGCGCCCAGCCCGTGGCGAGGCCAAGAACAAGGCCGATCATGATGTAGAGCGTCAGGCGCTTGGCCAAAGGAACCTCCCCGAAATTACTGACCCTAGCGAAGGGCATTGTGGCGCGCGGGTCAAGCACCCTATGAAGGTGGGGCTGAATTGAGGTGGCGGATGGAACAGGAGATTGCGGGCATGATGCTGATGGCGCTCGCGCTTTGCCAGACTGTTCCCGAACCCCAAGCCGTTGTTGAAACACCGCCGCCGCCCGTCTCGCGCTTGGTGGCCGCAGCGGACGGCAGCAAGGCGCTGGCCGTTGACCGCGCAGCGGCGGTCGACCGGGATGCCCTGGAGGAAAGGCTGGCGGCGGAGGCGGCGCAGCTTTGCGGGGCGTCGGCGCTCGATCTGGGCGAATTCAGTTATAATCAGGCGGTTGATGGCGATGGCAATCCCGCTGCCGAAATGACGCAGATCAACCAGGCGTTTCGCTGCGTCGGCGCCGAGCTGGTCGCCGCCCCGGCGCCCGTAGGTGCGAGCACACCGAAGTGATCGCGCGTCGCCAGTTGCTGGGGGCAGCCGCGGCGCTGCCGTTGATCAGCCTGTCGGGCCTTTTGCGCGCCGCCGAGCCGGATCTAGCCGGGTTGCCAGATATGGCGACGGGCATTGCCGGCATCACTACGGCGGAACGGCAATCGCGGATCGCCCGCGCGCAGGCGCTGATGCGCGCGCGCGGCATCGGCGCGGTGCTGATCGAGCCGGGCGCGAGCCTAACCTATTTCACCGGCGTTCGCTGGGGGCGAAGCGAACGGCTGACCGCGGCGATCATCCCAGTGGAGGGCGATCCGTGCATAGTGACGCCGTTTTTTGAGGAGCCTTCGGTGCGGCAATCGCTGGGCATCGCGGCGGATGTGCGGGTGTGGCAGGAAGACGAGAACCCGCTGGAACGCGTTGCGGGCTTCCTGCGCGATCGAAAACTGGCGTCAAAGCCGGTCGGTATTGAGGAAACCGCGCGGTTCTTTGCGTTTGACGGGCTGGCGCGGGCGTTGCCCGGCGCCAAACTGGTATCGGCCAACCCAATCGTCCGGGGCTGCCGGATGATCAAGACCGCACCCGAAATCGCGCTGATGCAGGCCGCCGCCGATATCACCATGGCCGCCTATCGCTGGACCTATCCTCGAATCGAAAAGGGCATGACCCCGCCGGAAATCGGCGCGTTGATGAATGCCGCGACCCGCAAGCTGGGCGGCGCGCCCGAATTTGCACTGGTGCTGATCGGCGAGGCCGCCGCCTATCCGCACGGCAGCAGCGCCCCGCAGCGGGTGGCGGACGGCCAGATCGTGCTGATGGATTGCGGCTGCACGGTGCAGGGCTATCAATCCGATATCTCGCGCACCTTTGTGTACGGCACGGCGAGCGCGGAGCAACGCCGGGTATGGGATCACGTGGCGCGCGGGCAGCAGATCGTGAATGCCGCCGCGACCATCGGCACGCCTGCGGGCGCGGTGGACGATGCGGTGCGGCGATTTTACGAAGGCGCGGGCTATGGCCCCGGCTATAAACTGCCCGGCCTGTCGCACCGCACCGGCCATGGCATCGGCATGGACGGGCACGAACCGGTTAACCTGGTCCACGGCGAGACGACGCCACTGGCAGCGGGCATGTGTTTTTCCAACGAGCCGGGGATTTACCTGCCCGGCAAGTTCGGCGTGCGACTGGAGGATTGTTTTCACATGACCGCCGCGGGACCGAAATGGTTTAGCGTGCCGCCGGTTAGCCTGGATGCTCCAATCGGCTAACTCCTGCACCAGGGCTCGCGCTTGTAGGGAGATTAGGGGACACCTGCCCAAGCCACACCCTAACGACTTATCAATCACCGGACGCTAACGCGCTGTTATGAGTGCAATAACGCCTGTGGCGGAACTGTCGAACGACGCCTTGTGGGACAAGGCGGTAGTTGCCGCTCAACTATGGCGCGCAAATGTGATTGATGCCCTGGCGCAGTCCGAAGCCGTCGTCAGCGAAACGCTGGTGGTCCTGGCGAGCGTCCCCCAGCGCGGGCAATCAGTGAAACTCAATCAGCTGCTCGGCCAGCGGCTGGATGAACTCGAAAAGGCGTTTAAGCCCAAAGGCGCGTTTGATGTGGAGGGTAAGGCGGCACTGCCCAAGCTGAAAGACTTTCGCCAGTATGAGCAGTTGCGGGCTGCATTGTGCCACGGTGTTGCGACGGTGACGTTGGATCGTAGTCGGCACTGGGTGCTGATTATCAGGTTGCTGTCGCTGGGAACCGCGGGACCGCAAAGGGTGGCGGTCGCGGTGGATCAGGAGGAAGCGGCGCGCTTAATTGCAGAGATACGGGCCTGCGGCCAGCGGCTGTCGTCCTCGCTGGGCAACGTCCGGGCAGCGGTGAAAGCGTCGCCACAACGACCGGTGACGCCAAAAGCATGATCGGCGATGCGCGGCGTTGAGTCGTTTCACTTGAGCGCAGCCCTGTGCCGCCCTAAGTCAGCGTCATGACATCGACCAACGACATCCGCCGCAGCTTCCTGGATTATTTCGCGGGCGAGGGGCATGCGCGCGTTCCATCTGCGCCGCTGGTGCCGCATAATGATCCGACGTTGATGTTCGTCAACGCAGGGATGGTGCCGTTCAAGAACGTATTCACCGGGCTGGAAACACGGCCTTACGTCACCGCGACGTCGAGCCAGAAGTGCGTGCGTGCGGGCGGCAAACATAATGATCTGGACAATGTCGGCTATACCGCGCGGCACCACACGTTCTTCGAAATGCTCGGGAATTTCTCGTTCGGGGATTATTTCAAGGAACGCGCGATCGCGCTCGCCTGGAACCTCATCACGCGCGAATGGGGCATTGATCCCGATCGGCTGACAGTGACCGTCTATCACACTGATGACGAGGCGTTCGACCTGTGGCGCAGGATCGCCGGGCTGCCCGACAGCCGCATCATCCGCATCGCCACCAACGACAATTTCTGGTCGATGGGCGATACCGGGCCGTGCGGGCCGTGTTCAGAAATTTTCTACGATCACGGCGATCACATCCCCGGCGGCCCCCCCGGCAGCCCCGATGAGGATGGCGACCGTTTTGTCGAGATATGGAACCTGGTGTTCATGCAGTTTGAACAATCGGCGGACGGCACGCGCACGGCGCTGCCGCGCCCGTCGATCGATACCGGGATGGGGCTGGAGCGGGTCGCCGCCGTGATGCAGGGCGTGCACGACAATTATGATACCGACACGTTCAAGGCGCTGATCGCGGCATCGGGTGCGCTGACGCACACGCCGACGACCGGTGACACGCAAGCCAGCCACCGCATTATCGCCGATCACCTGCGGACCAGCGGGTTCCTGGTGGCCGACGGCGTGCTGCCCGCAAATGAAGGGCGTGGCTATGTGCTCCGCCGGATCATGCGGCGTGCGATGCGGCATGCCCATCTGCTGGGGGCGAAAGACCCGCTGATGCACCGCCTCGTCCCCGCTTTGGTGACCGAAATGGGCGCTGCCTACCCCGAATTGCTGCGCGCCCAGCCGCTGATTGAGGCGACGCTGGCGCAGGAGGAAACCCAGTTCCGCCGCACGCTGACCAACGGGCTGAAGTTGCTCGATGAGGCGACGGCGGGGATGGCGGCGGGCGCGACCCTGCCCGGGGAAACCGCGTTCAAGCTGTATGACACTTATGGCTTTCCTTATGACCTGACCGAGGATGCCCTGCGCGCCCAGGGATACGGCGTGGATCGGACCGGCTTCGACACCGCGATGGCCGAGCAGAAGCGCGCTGCCCGTGCCGCCTGGAAGGGCTCTGGTGAGCGCGCATCGGACGATGTGTGGTTCGATATTGCCGAGGAAGCAGGCGGCACCGAATTCACCGGCTATACCAGCGATGTAGGCGAGGGCAGCGTCATCGCGCTGTTGAAGGACGGCATTCGCGTCGACCGCGCCGGCGCGGGTGAGGTGACAATTCTGACCAACCAGACGCCTTTCTATGCCGAAAGCGGCGGCCAGACGGGCGATGCGGGCATCATCACGGGCGATGGCGGCTTGCGCGCCACCGTGCGCGATACTGCCAAGGCGGTCGGGCGGCTGCATGCGCACCATGCCATGATCGAGGCGGGCGAGGTTGCAGTGGGCGACAGCGTCCATTTGGCCATCGACACCGAACGTCGCGCGCAAATCCGCGCCAATCACTCCGCCACGCATTTGCTCCACGCGGCGCTGCGCACGCGACTGGGCGGGCATGTGAGCCAGAAGGGCAGCCTGGTCGCGCCTGATCGGCTGCGGTTCGATTTTTCGCACCCCACCGCGCTGAGCGCGGCGGAGATCGCCGATATCGAGGCGGACGTGAACCGCCAGATTCGCGGCAATGCGGCCGTCACGACCCGCCTGATGACCCCCGATGATGCGATTGCAGCGGGCGCAATGGCGTTGTTTGGGGAGAAATATGGCGATGAAGTGCGCGTGCTCTCCATGG
>JBBQDD010000084.1:0-8705 GCA_038319335.1 Sphingomonadales bacterium | reverse complement strand
GATATTTGGCGACGTCCCAGCCCTTATTCTCGTCATGCACGCGCTGGCTTTTGGGCACTTTGACATTGTCGAAAAACGTCTCGCAGAACGGCGAATAACCGCTGATCAGCAGAATGGGCTTGGTCGAGACGCCGGGGCTGGCCATGTCGAACAGCACGAAGCTGATGCCGCCCTGCTTGTTGGTCTTGTCCGTGCGGACCAGGCAGAAAATCCAGTCGGCCTTGTCGGCATAGCTGGTCCACACTTTTTGCCCGTTGATGATATAATGGTCGCCCGCATCCTCGGCACTGGTGGCCAGGCTGGCCAGATCAGAGCCTGCATTGGGTTCCGAATAGCCCTGGCACCAGCGGATTTCGCCCCGGGCGATCTTGGGCAGATGCTCCAGCTTTTGCGCTTCGGTGCCATATTTAAGCAATGCTGGCCCGAGCATCGAAATGCCAAAGCTGTTCAGCGGATTGCGGCATTTCATTACCGCCATTTCCTCGCGCAGCACCTTGGCTTCCGCCGCGGAAAGACCACCGCCGCCATAGGCGACCGGCCAATCAGGCACCGTCCACCCGCGCGACGCCATCGCGTCCATCCACTCGCGCTGGCCGGGCTGATATTCGGCAAGGCGCCCGCCCCAATTAGCGTCCTTTTCGCTGCGCACGGGCTCACGCATTTCGGGCGGGCAATTTGCCTCGAGCCAGGCGCGGGTTTCGGTGCGGAAGGTTTCCAGATCGCTCATCGTTTCAGCTCCTCATCAATTCATGCGCGGCGCGTGCAACGGCAATGGCCGTCCAGTCGCGGTTATAATCAGCGATCACCTGCACGCCGATCGGCAAGCCATCCGGGTCGGTGCCAATGCGCACGCTGGTTGCGGGCAGCATCGGAAAGGTGGCGAGGCCGGGCAAGGCCATCTGCATGCCGGCGGGCATTGGCGTGCTGTCGATCGTCAGCATTCGTTCCCCCAATGGGGTATCGTCATGCGGATAGGCGGTCGTTCCCCAGATCGGCGCGATCACGGCGTCATATTGGCCAAACAACCGCGCCCAATCGCGGCGGCACTTCGCCTGGGCGTCGATCAGGCCGTACCAATCACCCAGTGTCGTTGCTGGCCCGCCACCGGGCGGCGGGGCACCGCGCGCCATCGCTGTCAGCAGCATGCGGATATAGTGCGCGGTCTGCATAGCCAGATCGGGCAGCAATTCACTTTCCCGGTCTACCCGGGCACCGGCGGCTTCAAACGCCTTGCCGGTCGCTTCAATCGCCGCACGAATGGACGCCTGTACCGGCACATTCGGATGCGGATCAAGCAGCAGGATGCGCCATGCGCCGGGTCCGCGCGGGGCGGGGCGGGCAAGCGCGTCGCCCCCCATCACCTCAAACAGCGCCTCCAAATCATCGGGATCGCGTGCCAATGGCCCGATGACGTTCAGTGCAACGCCGCAGCCCTCAGTACGCGGGAAGTTATGTCCGAAACTCAGCAGTGCGTTGTACGTCGGCTTGTGGCCCCACATGCCGCAAAATGCAGCAGGGATACGGATTGAGCCGCCAATATCCGACCCGATTTCAATGGGGACGAAGCTCGCCGATAGCGCGGCTGCGGCCCCGCCTGATGATCCGCCAGGAACCCGGTCAAGGTTCAGCGGATTGCGCGTGCGGCCATAGACCGGGTTGTTGGTCTGCAAATCGGCGAGTGCCACGGGCACGTTTGTTTTGCCGAGGATCACCGCACCGGCGGCTTTCAGGCGCTGGACGGCGACGGCATCTGTCGTCGCGACGAAATCGGCATGGTCTTCAAAGCCCCAGCAGCTGACCAGCCCGGCAACGTCGAAGCTTTCCTTCACCGTCATCGGCACGCCAAGCAGCACGCCATTGGTGTCGCCCGCTGCCACCCGCGCATCAACCGCGCGAGCCTGTTCCCGGGCCCGATCAAAATCGCGCACGACGACTGCGTTGATCGCCCCATCGCCTGCTTCAATCCGCGCGATTGCCGCCTCGCACTCAGCGAATGCTGTGGTTTCCCCCGCGCGGACAGCAGCGGCGATGGCGAGCGCAGACTTCATGCGGCCGACGGTACATCGCGGACATATTGGATCAGTTCGATTTCATGGCCTTCGGGATCGGCAACGAACGCGATCTTCATCGGCCCAAGCACGAATGGCTTTCGTACTGGCCGCGCACCATGCTCGATCAGCCGGGCGTGCGCGGCGTCGATGTTCCTCGTCAAGAAACCGACCGGGCCGTGCGCGGTGCCCAATTCAATCGCGCGCCCATCTTTCCAGCGGTACAGCACCAGCGTGAAGCGATCGCCGGGCATGGTCAGCATCGCTTCCTCAATCTCGGGCAGGTCAATCCGCGCGCCGGCTTCGGCCATCCCGAATGCGCCGGTGTAAAAATCGATTGCCGCCTGCATGTCACTGACGATGAGTTTGAAGAAATTCAGGCGGAAACCCAGATCGGCAGCCGCTGTCGCATCGGCTGCGGCTGCCGGTGCAGCGGCGCTCACTTGAACCGGCTCCCTGTCTCGGCATTGCTTTTCAGCAATTCCGCCACCTTGAAACCGTGCTTTTCCAGCCCGGCGACGATCTTTTTCGCGCCCTCTGTATCCGCCCAGAACATCGGCCCGCCGCGATAAACCGGCCAGCCATAGCCATAGATCCACACCACATCGATGTCGCTCGCGCGTTGTGCCATCTTCTCCTCAAGGATCAGCGCGCCTTCGTTCACCATCGTGTACAGGGTGCACTCAATGATTTCCTGATCGCTGATCTCGCGCTTGGGCAGGTTTGATCGGCTGCGGAAATCCTCGATAATCTCCGCCACGCGCGGCGAGGGTGATGGATTCCGCTTCTCGTCATAATCGTAAAACCCGGCCGACTTCTTCTGCCCCCAGCGTCCTTCAGCGGCCAGCGCATCGCGGATGCTTTCGATGCGGGTCGGGTCGCGGTGCCAACCGATATCGACGCCGGCCAGATCGCTCATCTGGAACGGCCCCATCGGCATGCCGAATTCGACATGCACCCGGTCGATCTGTTCCGGCGTTGCGCCTTCCATCAGCAGCTTGTTCGCCTCCACTTGGCGCGGCATCAGCATGCGGTTGCCGATAAAGCCGTGGCACACGCCGGATACGACTGCGACCTTCTTGATCGTCTTGGCCAGCGCCATCACCGTGGCGAGCACATCATCGGCCGTCTTCGCGCCGCGCACCACTTCCAGCAGCTTCATCACATTGGCGGGGGAGAAGAAATGCATGCCCAGCACATCCTGCGGGCGGCTGGTGGATGCGGCGATTTCGTCGACGTTCAAGTAGCTGGTGTTCGACGCCAGGATTGCGCCCTGCTTCACGATCCGGTCGAGCTTGCCGAACAGCTCCTTCTTCACATCCATGCTTTCATACACCGCCTCGATCACCAGGTCGCAATCGGCAAGGTCATCCAGGTTGAGCGTGGGGGTGAGGGCACCCATCGCCATCTCGACCTGCTCCGGCTTCAACCGGCCCTTGGCGGCGGATGCTTCGTAATTCTTGCGGATCACACCGGTGCCGCGATCAAGCGCCTCCTGCTGCATTTCCACGATCGTGACAGGGATGCCCGCACTCAGGAAGTTCATGCTGATGCCGCCGCCCATCGTGCCCGCGCCGATAACGCCCACCTTCTTGATGGGGCGCAGCGCGATATCGGCGGCGATGCCATCGATCTTGGCCGCCTGGCGCTCGGCGAAGAACAAATGGCGCTGCGCGGCGGATTGCACGCCCATCATCAGCTTCATGAATTCCTGGCGCTCAAACGCAATGCCTTCTGCAAAGGTCGATCCGTCGCACGCCTTTTCAACGCACAGGATGTTGGCGGCAGGCGCATCGAAGCCCCGGAAACGCTTGGCGTTTTCCTTCTTGAACGCGGCAACGGCTTCGGGATCAGCCGCAGCGGTTTTCTCGCTGGCGCGGGGCAGGGGGCGGGCACTGGCGACTTCATTGGCGAACGTAACAGCGTCTGCAACCAACGAGTTTTCGCCCGCCAGACGATCGATCAAGCCAGCGGCCATTGCCCGAGCGGCGGAAATCGGATCGCCCTTCGCAGTCATCTCAAGGCCCAGGGCGACACCGGCGACGCGCGGAATGCGCTGCGTGCCGCCTGCGCCCGGCAACAGGCCAAGCTTCACCTCTGGCGTACCGATTTTCGCCGATGGCACGGCGATCCGGTAATGGCAGCCAAGCGTCACCTCGCACCCGCCGCCCAGCGCCGAGCCGTGGATCGCGGCGATGACGGGCTTTTCGCTCGATTCGATCATGTCGATCACCGTCGGCAAACCGGGTTCCTGCATCGCCTTGCCGAATTCGGTAATGTCTGCGCCCGCAAAGAAGGTGCGGCCCTCACAGCGGATGACGACCGCCTTGATCGCGTCATCGGCGGCGGCTTCCTTCAGCCCCGCCTCCAGCCCCTGCCGCACCGCTGCGCCCAGTGCATTGACCGGCGGATTGTTCGAAATGATGACGAGCACGTCGCCGTGCCGTTCGGTGGTGATGGGGCTGGTCATGGTAATCTCTCCAAAATCAAAAACAGAACCGTTCGTGTCGAGCGAAGTCGAGACACCCCGCGCAGCGTCTGCGGCACGTCCCTCGACTTCGCTCGGGACGAACGGGATTTGAAATCAACCTATGTCAGTGCCGAATATATCAAGGTCTTCAACTCACGCCGGATCGGGTAGGCGCTGGATGGGCGCAGCTGGGTCATGAACACCATGCTGATGCGCTCAACCGGGTCGATGAAGAATGCGGTGGAAAACATGCCCCCCCAATAATATTCGCCGACTGAGCCCGGGATCATCGATTTGGCGACATCGATGTTCACGGCAAAGCCCAGCCCGAACCCTGTGCCCGCATTGGCCGCTTCGCTGAACAATGATTTGGACATCGACGCGAGATCAGCGCCACCTGGCAGGTGGTTCCGTGTCATCAGGTCGATTGTCTTGCGCCCCACGATCCGCACGCCGCCCAGGCTGCCGCCGTTCAGGCACATCGTGCAGAAACGGTGATAATCGAGCGCGGTCGATACCAGGCCGCCGCCACCTGACACCAGCTTGGGCGCGCGGCTCCACGCGCTTTTCTCGCCCCGGTCCATCATCACCGGTTTGCCGCCGGGGACAAAATCATAGCAATCGGTCAGCCGGTGAACCATGTCTTCGGGCACCGTAAAGAACGTGTCGTCCATGCCGAGCGGCGCGAAAATTCGCGTGCGGAAAAATTCGTCGAGCGGCATGCCCGCCACGCGCTGCACCACCGCCCCAAGAACATCCGTGGCGACCGAATAATTCCAGGCGCTGCCCGGCGAGAATTCCAGCGGAATCTTGCCCAGTGCGGCCACGAACCCGTCAAGATCATGGTTGCCGTGCCAATTCTCCAGCCGCCCCTCGCGGTACGCAGCATCGACGTTCGACCGGTTCTGGAAGCTATAGGTCAGCCCGGCGGTGTGCCGAAGCAGATCGACCATCCGCATCGGTTCTTCGGTTGGCTTGGTCAAAAACGGCACACCCGCCCCGCCGCCATTATAGACGCCCAGCCCCTTGAACTCAGGTAGCACGTGATGAACCGGCGTATCCACCGCGACCAGCCCCTGTTCCACCAGCATCATGAACGCGATCGAGGTAACCGGCTTGGTCATGCTCGCGATTCGGAACAGCGACGTCTCGTCAATGTCGGCCCCGCCCTCTCGCGCGCTGCCCTGGCTGGAAAAATGAACGATCTCGCCTTCATGCGCGATCAGGATCTGGGCATTGGGCAGCTTGCCTGGAGCGACATAGCGGTCGCGCAACAGCGTATCGATCCGGGCGAGGCGCACGGAATCAAACCCCTTATTGGAGCTGGGCAATTCCGGCTTGGCGATGTTCATGCCTGTTCCATCCCTGTCGCCATACCCCTGCTTCGAAACCTTCGATCCCCTATTGCCTTGAGTGGCGCGTGAATCAACACTAACCTTGGTGAAAAGGGCAGATAAGCCAAACCCGAAATTCAAGAGTTGGAGAGATGCCGTGTCGCAATCCGTGCCCAATGAGCCCCTTATCGCGCTCGATCCGTCATGGCCCAAAATGCCGATGGCTGAAATTGATGCGATCCTGACGGCGCCCGGTGCCCGGTTCGAGATGGAAACGGTTGAGATTGGCGGCGTGCCCACCCGCACCTGGAAGAATGCCCCGGCCAATCTGGCGCTGCTGGTGCAGATGGCGCGCGCGCACGGCGAGCGCGAATTCACCATCCATGAGGATGAGCGCGTTACCTATGAAGCGCATTACCGCGCCGTCGCAACGCTGGCCACGCGGCTGCAGGCGATGGGCGTCGCCAAGGGCGACAGGGTGGCGCTGGCGATGCGCAACATGCCCGAATGGCCGGTAGTGTTCTTCGCCGTGGTCAGTATCGGCGCGATCATGGTGCCGCTGAACGCTTGGTGGACGGCGGGCGAGCTGGAATATGGCAGCAACGATTCGGGTGCGAACCTGCTGATCCTGGATGATGAGCGGCACCAGCGCATGGCCGAACATTATGGCGCGCTGCCCGGCGTTGACTCGATCATGGTCGCACGTGCTTCCACCCCGCTTGGCGGCAAGGTTTCGGCGCTGGAGGCGTTGATCGGCACCCCGCATGACTGGGCAAGCCTGCCCGAACTTCCGTTCCCGCAAGTCGCCATCGCGCCGGATGATGACGCCACGATTTTCTACACCAGCGGCACCACCGGCAACCCCAAGGGCGCGCTGGGATCGCACCGCAACCTGCTCACCAACATCTTTTCCAGCGGATTCGGCGCGGCTCGCACGCTGATGCGGCGCGGCGACGAAATCCCCCCGCCCACGCCAAAGACCATGCTCACCGTCATCCCGCTGTTCCACGTTACTGCCTGCAGCGCCGCGTTGATGGGCGTGCTGGCGGCGGGCAGTACGATGATTTTCATGCGCAAATGGGATGTGGTGCGGGCGATGGAGATCATCCAGCGGGAGCGGGTTCACGCCACCGGCGGCGTGCCCACGGTCGCCTGGCAGCTGCTCGAACATCCGGAGCGCGCCAATTACGACCTATCGTCGCTTGAGGCGATTTCGTACGGCGGCGCGCCATCCGCGCCCGAACTCGTCAAGCGCATCTATACCGAATTCGGCGCTCTGCCCGGCAATGGCTGGGGCATGACGGAAACGATGGCGACCGTGACCGGCCACAGCGCAGAGGACTACCTGAACCGCCCCACCAGCGCCGGGCCCCCTGTGGCGGTGGCCGATCTGAAGATCATGGATGAAAATGGCGAGCACGAACTGCCGACAGGCGAGGTGGGTGAGCTGTGGGCGCGCGGGCCGATGGTCGTCAAAGGCTATTGGAACAAGCCAGAGGCGACGGCGGCCACCTTCATCAACGGGTGGGTGCGCACAGGTGATCTGGCGCGGCTGGATGACGAAGGGTTCGTCTATATCGTCGAACGCGCGAAGGACATGATCATCCGCGGCGGCGAGAATATCTATTCAAGCGAGGTCGAAAACGTCCTGTACGAACACCCCGCCGTCACCGATTGCGCCCTGATCGGCATCCCTCACCGCACCTTGGGCGAAGAACCCGCAGCCGTGGTGCACCTGGCACCGGGGATGGAGGCGACCGAAGCTGAGCTGCAAGCCTGGGTCAAGGCGCGTCTGGCGATCTTCAAGACGCCGGTGGCGATCCGCTTCGTGAAGGACACGCTGCCCCGGAACGCGAACGGCCAGATTTTGAAGAAGGATTTGAAGGTGTGGTTTGAGGATCGGGTGGGGGTGGCTGCCTGAGGGTTGAACAACGATGCCTCAAATTCAAATCTTTGGTGGTTGTATAGCTTGCAAATATGCGAGCTAAACGCAGGGAAACGCTTTTCGCCAAGCATCCAAGATCATCGCAAAAGCGGCGTATCGAGCCAGCAATGGGTCATTGCCTCACAAAACTCGCGCTTGGCGATTACAAGGCAGGCGTCACTTCGAAGCAGGTGCGCTTTTGTCTCGAGCGCAGTCCTATCTAGTTTCAAGACGTCCTGCTCCTGAATTCTTTGTCCAGTGAAGGTATAAGCTTACAGGGCCGCTGGTCCAGGAGTCGATGCCAACCCCTGCACTCTCGATGGTATCCATTAGCGATCCGTTTCGGCCTCCGATAAACCGGACGAATGCTTCTATTCGCCATATTTCGATGGATGCATTTGCTGAATCGTCGAACAATCGAGTTTCTGGGGTTTGATCAATGATTTTTGGGGTGGGCTGCGCACGAGCGGCCAAAAACCAGCTAAGGTTGCGAGCCGATTGCCTCTGCCCTAGCCGCACGGATTTACGAGATTATCTAATCTTTTGTTTAACGAAACTATTATATCTCAACAACTTATCCTGAGCATTTGTTCTGTTTAACAGCGCTAAAAATCAAGTCGTTCGTGCCAACCTCACCCCCAGGCCAGCGCCACCACGCTCTCCACGGCGCGTTTCCAGCCTGCCAGCCGCGCTTCTCGTACCCCGGCGTCCATGCTCGGCTCGAACACCTGCACCGCGCCGCGCATCACGCTTGCCTCTTCCAGCCCGGTGAACAGGCCGCAGCCGACGCCTGCCAGCATTGCTGCGCCCAGTGCGGTCGTCTCTGCAAAGGCGGGGCGTTCCACGGTGATGCCCAGCATGTCCGCCATGTCCTGCGCCATCCAGTCGTTGCTCACCATGCCGCCATCGATGCGCAGCGCCCGCCAGTC
>JBBQDD010000083.1:0-8713 GCA_038319335.1 Sphingomonadales bacterium | reverse complement strand
TGGCGGCTTCGTCGACTTCCAGCAGGCGCATGTCCTCGCCACCGGTAATCGAGATGATCACTCCCTTGGCGCCCTGCATCGACACGCCGTCGAGCAGCGGATTGGCGATCGCCTTCTGCGCGGCTTCGAGCGCGCGATTGTCGCCGCTCGCCTCGCCGGTGCCCATCATCGCCTTGCCCATCTCCTGCATCACCGAACGGACGTCGGCGAAGTCGAGGTTGATGAGGCCGGGCATGACCATCAGGTCGGTAATGCCGCGCACGCCCTGCTGCAGCACTTCATCGGCCATTTCAAAGGCTTGCTTGAAGGTAGTGTTGGCATTGGCGATCAGGAACAGGTTCTGGTTGGGGATGACGATCAGCGTATCGACGTACTTCTGCAGTTCCTCGATGCCCGCCTCCGCGCTTTTCGCGCGGCGATTGCCCTCAAACGCGAACGGCTTGGTGACGACGCCCACCGTCAGAATGCCCAGATCGCGCGCTGCCTTGGCGATAACCGGTGCCGCACCCGTGCCCGTGCCGCCGCCCATGCCCGCCGCGATGAAGCACATATGCGCGCCTTCGAGCATCTTGGTGATCGATTCGATCGTTTCCTCGGCTGCTGCGCGACCAATTTCCGGCCGTGACCCTGCGCCCAGGCCCTGCGTGATCTTGGCCCCCAGCTGCACCCGCTGCGACGCGGTCGACTGTTTCAGCGCCTGCGCATCCGTGTTGGCGACCAGAAAGTCGACCCCCTGCACATTGGCGCGCATCATGTTGGTGATGGCGTTACCGCCAGCCCCGCCGACGCCGATCACCGCGATCCGCGGGGTCAGCTCGTCTACCTCGGGTGGAAGGAATTCGATGCTCATCGCCCTGTCTCCGTCATCGACTGTCTCCGTCATCGCCCTTTGCAAGCCGGGCAATTTATGTGTTTGAACCGTTCTGCACCATGCAATGCAGTGACTCTAGCCCCAATCACGAATCCACTGTCGTAATTCTTTAATAATTTGTCCGAAACGCCTGCACCAGGCGTTGAAACATCGCAAATCCCTGCGGTCTCGCCACCATTTGATGGGTGGGCGATGCCGCGCGCAGGTCGACCGGGTTCGACGCTGCATAATGCGCGAGCCCCGCAAGCGTCGCAAAGGCAGGCCCGCTATGCGCCTCTGGCAGCGCCGTCAGCCCGCGCGGGCGACCAACCCGCACCGAACGGCCAAGCGCAGCCTGCGCATAATCAGCGATCCCCTTCAGCTCTGCACCGCCGCCCGTTAGCACCACTTGCCGCCCGACAGGCCCTTCAAAGCCAAGCGCCGCCAGCGCCTTTTGCACTTCGCCCATCAAATGATCGAGCCGCTGGCGGATCACCGCGATCAGCTGCGCCTTGGTGATCCGCGCGCCATCAGATGCGTCATCGTCCACGGAAATCGGCGCGACATCGATCATGTCATGGTTATCGCGCGGGCTGGCATTGGCCGATCCGTAGAAGCACTTCATCCGCTCTGCCTGCACCCGGCTGGTGCCGAATACGCTGGCGATATCATCGGTAATGTCAGCGGCACCGAACGGGATCGACGTCAGACCCACCAGCATACCCCCGGCGAACAGTGACACATTGGTGATGCCCGCGCCCATTTCGACGAGCGCAACGCCCAGTTCCCGCTCCTCATCGGACAGGCAGGCCAGCCCCGTGGCGACCGGTGATGCGATGATCGACTTCACCTCCAGATGCGCTGAGCGCACGCACAAATCGAGATTGCGCACCGGCGATCCGTCTGCCGCCACCACATGAATGTGCACCCCCAGCCGATCCGCATGCAATCCCAACGGCTTCTTCACGCCCGTCAGCCCATCCAGCGTGTAGAGCGTGGGCTGGGCATGCAGCACCATTCGCCCGGCGGGATCGATCGAGTTGCGCCCGGCGGCCAGCAGCTCATCGATATCGCCCTGTTCGATCCGGTGGCCGCCCAGCTCAACCTCAACCGAAGCCACATCGGAGACGAGGCTGCCGGCGGAAAAGCTCACCCAGACATTTTCGATATTCAGCCCGGCGATCCGTTCCGCCTGCTCCACCGCTTCGCGCACCGCCGCTTCGGTAGCACCCATATCGGCGATATAGCCGCGCTTCACGCCCCGGCTTTCGCGCTGGCCGGTGCCTAGCACCACCAGCTCGCCGCCTTCTGCCTTTTGCGCAATCATCGCGGATACTTTTGACGATCCGATGTCGAGCGCGGTGATCAACCCTTCGGGTGCGGTCTTGGCCATGATCTTATCCTTGCTGGTCGATGCGCATCACCGCACCGGTATCGGGTGCGTTGGTGCCCGTATCGGTCTTGGTCGCATCGTTCTTGGTCGTATCAGTAATCGCGCGCGGGCCTGGATGGCCGGGTTTGCGCCCCACAAACCGGGTGGGGTCGCGCATATCAAACCGCAGCCAGCCCCTGCCAAGCAACGCCTGTGCGCCGTCCAGCTGCGCAAATTTTACCAGTGCCTTTTCGGGGGATTCTTCGGGCAGCGCCAGCGTCTCGCCGGTTTCGAACACAATGTCCCAGCGCCGATTGCCCACCCAGGTTGCCGCCTTCACTAGCGGGCGCAGCGCGGGCGCGGCATCGAACAGCGCGCGATAGGCCGGCGTCTGCCAATTGGCACCCTCGCCGATCACCCGGGGCAGTTCGGGCAACTCATCCGCCGAAATCCGCTGGAGCGGCTCGCCATTGGCGTCGATCAGGGTCAGCTGGCCCTTTTCCTGCCACACCGCCGCCGGCTGCCGCTCAATAATGTGGACGACCAGCTTGTCGGGCAGTCGGCGGGACACCTGTGCATCGGCGATCCAGCCATATTTCAGCAGCTTCTGGCGCACCCCTTCCAGATCCACCAGCGGCATCGCGCGCGATTGCTGGTCGAGTGCTACGGCATAAACGGTCATCGGGTTCATCCGCTTGACGCCCGTCACCTCAATCCCGCGCACGCGAAATCCCGCGCGGCCAATCTCCTCGGCCACGGCAACGCCTGCGGCCTGGGGCACGCCGAACAGGCTCGCCACGCCCAGCGCGCCTGCCGCGATAACGCCCATGATGCTCCATGTCGCCATGCGCTGCAGCGTGCGCTCGCTCACCGGCAGCACCGCGATCAGCCGATCGATCGACGACGGCTTATGCACCTTGGCCGTGCGGCGCTTCGGCTGCACCGGGCGGCGCGGGGGCGGGCCGCCTCGGCGGACGGTTTTGCTCATGATGTTTTCTCCACCCGGTGCAGGGCTTCCTGCACAATACGCTGGACGAAATCGGCATAGCTCATGCCCCGGTGCCGGGCCTGTTCGGGCGCAAGGCTCAGCGGTGTCATCCCGGGCTGTGTGTTGACCTCCAGCAGGAAAAGCCCGTCCGCCCCCAGGTTGTCATCCCAGCGGAAATCAGCGCGCGAACAGCCCTTGCAGCCCAGCAGCCGGTGCGCATCGCGCGCGATCTGCATACAGGCGGCGGCGATATCATCCGGGATATCAGCGGGATAGACATGCTCTGTCATCCCATCGGTATATTTCGCGTCATAATCATAAAAGCCGCTTTTGGGCTTCAGCTCGGTGACGCCCAGCGCCTCGTCACCCAGCACCGCCGTTGTCAGTTCGCGGCCCCGGATAAAGGGTTCGGCGAGCAGTTCGTCGAATTCCTGCCACGGTCCGGTCGCATCCGGCGCGATCGGATTGCCGTAGTTGCCATCTTCGGTAACGATCGCGACGCCAACCGATGATCCTTCGTTGACCGGCTTCAGCACATAGGGGCGCGGTAGCGGATCGCCCTGATACAGCGTTTCGGTTTTCACGATGCGGCCGCCGGGCATGGGAATGCCGTGTGGCACCAGCAGCAATTTCGTCAGCTGCTTGTCGATCGCGATGACGGAGGTGGCGAGGCCGGAATGGGTGTATTTCAACCCCATCAGATCGAGCATGCCCTGCACCGATCCATCCTCCCCCGGCGTACCGTGGAGCGCGTTGAACACCACATCAGGTGCCGCCTCTGCCAATCGCGCGGCAACATCGCGGTCCATATCGATCCGGGTAACGCGGTGACCCAGCGACTCCAGCGCATCGGCAACGTTCGCGCCGGTGACGAGCGATACGGCGCGCTCAGCTGACCAGCCGCCCATCAGCACGGCGATGTGGAGGGGCGCGATCAATGGAGCGCTCCTTCATAGAGCGCAGGCTGGCTCTCGATAACGATTGCAGAGCAATCTTTGTCCCATGGAAATAACCCATCGACCGCACCTGGCCAAACGATTTGCATGACAGACTTGAGGGGCAGGCCAGTGCGCCACTGGTGATGCCACATCGCGGAATTGAGATAGTCCCGCACAATATGCTCCGGACGTACCTCTCGCAAAACGCACCGATGTCCTTCCAGAAGACCATGCACCGCCAACCAGTCGGTAAGTACCAGCCCCGCTCGGCATTGATGGAGGGTTTCGTTGATCATGAAGTTCATCATGTCCACCGACAGGCCGAACGTGATGACCTCGGGTTGCGCAACGCTTTCTGGAAAGCCGATTGAATAGGAAAAGTTGTGCGTAGCACCGTTAGGGTCAAACACGGCGTTCACTTGGCACCCATGCTCCCGCACGTTGTCGACAATCTTGCGTTCAAAATCATCAAGTTCGGACACGGCCCTCATTGCGCCACCCCCACCCGCTGAATTTCCCATTCAAGCGTCACCCCGGCATGCGCCTTCACCCTGGCCCTCACTTCTTCGCCCAATACCTCGATATCCGCGCTAGTGGCCGCACCCAGGTTCAGCAGGAAATTGCAGTGCTTCTCGCTCACCGGCGCGTCGCCGATCCGCAGCCCGCGACAGCCCGCGGCGTCAATCAGTGCCCAGGCCTTATGTCCCTCGGGGTTCTTGAAGGTGGAGCCACCAGTTTTTGAACGCAGCGGCTGCGATTCCTCGCGGGCGGCGGCGATGCGGTCCATTTCGGCCTGGATCGTGGCCGGGTCGCCGGGCGTGCCAACAAAAGTGGCTTCGACCACGATTGCCCCTTCGGGCAGGGTCGAATGGCGATAACTATAGCCTAAAGCTTCGGCGGGCAGCGCCTGCACGCTGCCATCGCGCAGCACGACCACGCAGGCCGTCAACACGTCTTTCGTCTCGCGGCCATACGCCCCGCCGTTCATCCGCACGAACCCGCCAACGGTGCCGGGGATCGAGCGCAGAAACTCAAGCCCGGCAATACCCGCATCGCGCGCGGTGGAGGAAACCAGAATGCCCGAAGTGCCCCCGCCGCAGGTCAGCGTCGTGCCGTCCCCCCCGGCGCGCGCAAAGCTGAACGCCTTGCCCAACCGCACCACCACGCCCGCAACGCCGCCATCGCGGACGATCAGGTTGCTCCCCAGCCCCAGCCCCATCACCGGCACTGCCGGATCAAGCGCGGCGAGGAATGTTGTCAGATCGTCGATATCAGCAGGTTCAAACAGCCACTGCGCCACCCCGCCTGATTTGAACCACACCAATGGGGCAAGCGGCGCGTTGGGGGTGAGGCGACCCCGAACATTAATAAGCCCCTCCCCTTCAGGGGAGGGGTTGGGGTGGGGGCTATCCCCATACCCGGCTGTCTCGGTGAGACTGATCCGCCCCACCCCAACCCCTCCCCTGAAGGGGAGGGGCTTGAGAGGCGAAATGCCACTCATGCCACCGCCCCAATCGCGTCAGCCAGCCCAGCCGCCCATTTCGTCATGTCGCCCGCGCCAAGGCAGATCACCATGTCGCCGGGCTGGATCGTCTCGGCCAGCGTCGCCGCGAGCGCGGCTGCGTCTGCCACCGTCGCCGCACTACGGTGCCCGCGAGTCTTCAGGCCGGCAACCAGCGCATCGGCATCAACCCCCTCGATCGGCGCTTCGCCTGCCGCATATACCGGCGTCACCAGCACGATATCGGCATCGTTAAAGGCCTGCTGAAAATCCTCCATCAGGCTGTCGAGCCTAGTATAGCGATGCGGCTGCACCACCGCGATAACGCGGTTGGTGGCCCCTTCGCGCGCGGCGGACAGGACGGCGCGGATCTCCACCGGATGGTGGCCATAATCATCGATGATCGTCACCGGCCCGCCGTCCAGCGCCACTTCACCCACCTTGGTGAAGCGCCGCTTCACCCCGCCAAATTTGGCAAAACCCTGTTGAATGGTCGCATCGGGAATGCCCAGTTCCAGCGCCACGCCAATCGCGGCGAGCGCGTTTTGCACATTGTGGCGGCCCGGCATCGGCATCTCGATGCCCTCGATCGAACGTTGCGATCCATCACGGCTGCGCACAATCGCCTCAAACCGGTTGCCGCCCGGAATGGGGGTAACATTCACCCCGCGCACATCCGCTTGCGCCGAAAAACCATAGGTCACGACCCGCCGGTCGCGGACGCGCGGAATGATGCCCTGCACTTCGGGATGGTCCAGGCACAGCAGCGCCGCCCCGTAAAACGGCACATTCTCCACAAACTCGACATAGGCGTCCTTCGCCTTGTCGAAGCTGCCATAGTGATCGAGATGCTCGGGATCGATGTTGGTGACAACCGCGATCGTCCCGTCGAGCCGCAGGAAACTGCCGTCGCTTTCATCGGCCTCCACCACCATCCAGTCGCTCGCGCCCAGCCGCGCGTTGCTGCCATAGCTGTTGATGATGCCGCCGTTGATCACCGTCGGATCAACCCCGCCTGCGTCCAGTAACGCCGCGATCATGCTTGTCGTCGTCGTCTTGCCGTGCGTACCTGCCACCGCGACGGTGGATTTCAGCCGCATCAGTTCCGCCAGCATCTCCGCGCGCCGCACCACGGGAATGCGCCGCTCATACGCCGCCTCAACCTCCGGATTGTCGCGCTTGATGGCGGTGGAGGTGACGATCACCGCCGCATCGCCCAGATTGTCGGCGTTATGGCCGATATGCACGACAATGCCCTTGCCGCGCAGCCCGGCAATCACATAGCCCTCTGCCACGTCGGAACCCTGCACCTTGTAGCCAAGATTGTGCATCACCTCTGCAATGCCGGACATGCCAATGCCGCCGATGCCGATGAAGTGGATGGTGCCAATGTCGGTTGCGACACCCCTCATGTCAGGTTCTCACGCATAGGCCGCCTGATCCCCGAATTTGATGGGGCGGTTCAGGCCAATCATGATGTCGCTTTTCGGCGCGTCCAGGCTTTCGACCAGATCCGCCAGATCGCGCGCGGCATCAGGCCGCCCACACGACCGCGCGCGCCCGGCGGCGTTCAACAAGGCGGCGGGATCAAGCCCGAGCTTCTGCATCTGCTTGGCCAGTTCAATCGGCGTGAACGCGCGCTGATCAATCGTGCGCGCGCCGCCTGCCATCGTCATTTCGCGGGCATTGGCGGTCTGGTGATCATCCGTCGCACTCGGCAACGGCACCAGGATTGCGGGCCGACCGGCAGCGGTCAGCTCCGCCAGCGTGGATGCCCCCGCCCGCGCGATCACCAGATGTGCCCAGGCCAGCTGTTCGGGAAGATCGGGCAGATATGTCGCCAGTTCCGCTGCGATCGACAGTTCGGCATATTTTGCGCGAACCTGATCGATATCCTCCAGCCGGGCCTGATGAGTCACCTGCAAGCGCCGCCGAAAGCTGATCGGCAACAGCGCTAGCCCATCCGGCACGACCTGGCTGAGAATGCTCGCGCCCTGGCTGCCGCCCGTCACCAGCACCCGGAAAATGCCGTCTTCCTCCAGCAACGGATAAGGCCGCGTGCGCAGCGCCATCACCGAATCCCGCACGGGATTACCCACCAGATGCGTCTTGCCGCGCCAGCCATCCTTCAGCCGTTCAACATCGGGATAGGACGTGGCAATCGCCGCCACCCGCCCGGCGACAAGCCGGTTGACCCGGCCCAGCACGGCATTCTGCTCATGCACCGCGGTCGGGATGTTCATCGCAAACGCGCCGAGCAATGTCGGGAATGCCGGATAGCCGCCAAAACCAATCACCGCAGCCGGGCGGTGCTGGCGAAACAGCCGCTTCGTCATCGCCCGGCCGCGCAGCATGTTGATGCCCGCCCGCACCCAGCCCAGCGGCCCGCCGGCCAGCCGTCCGGCTGGCAGGATATGCGTTTCGATACCGTCGAACAGACCGGGAAAGCGCACGCCGCGTTCATCACTCACCAGCGCGACACTGTGGCCGCGCTTGATGAGTTCGGCGGCCAGGGCGGCAGCGGGTACCATATGCCCGCCGGTGCCACCGGCAGCGAGAACGAAATGGCGGGCTTTGCTCATTGGCCGCTCCAGCGCACGACATAGGGGGATCGCGTCAGGAACGGATTGCGCCGGGTAAACGCCAGCAGCAAGCCCATACCGATCGACAGCGCGATCATCGATGATCCGCCGTAGCTGATAAAGGGCAATGTCATCCCCTTTGACGGGGCAAGCCCGGTGTTCACCGCCATGCTGACCAGCGCCTGCGCGCCGAACTGCGTGGCAAGTCCTGCGGCGGCAAGCATGCGAAACGGATCAGGCTCATCGAGCAGCTTCACGAAAACCCGCACCACAATCGCCAGAAACAACAGCGCAATCACGCCGCACGCGATCAGCCCGAATTCCTCGCCAATCACCGAAAAGATATAATCAGTATGCGCCTCTGGCAGGCGAAACTTCATTGCGCCGCCGCCCGGCCCGGTGCCGGTCGCGCCGCCCGCCGTCAGCGTCGCATAGGCCATGTCGGTCTGATAATGATCAATCGTGCCACCATCCCCACCGCG
>JBBQDD010000082.1:0-8805 GCA_038319335.1 Sphingomonadales bacterium | reverse complement strand
GGTGTGATGATTGCAGATAGGATAGTTCGTAATGGGCATTAGCGCTGGCGGCGGTAACGCTGATAAACCGATGTCGGAGATCAACACGACCCCGCTTGTGGACGTCATGTTGGTGCTGCTGATCATCTTTCTGATCGCGGTCCCGGTCGTGATCCAGAATGTGAAGGTCAAGCTTCCCGAAGTGCGGTTCGATCCGACGACGACCAAGCCGGAAAACGTCTCGCTGTCGATCAAGGGCGATGGCGCTGGCGGGTGCGAAATCTACTGGATGGTGACCAAAGTTTCGAGCAAGGAACTGCTCGACCGGGCCGTGGCCAAGCTGAAGCTGGAAATTGCTCGGCAGGGCGGCGCGAATGCCCCCGGCGTTGAATTGCCTGAAGCGCATATTCGCGGCGATATCGACACACCGTATAAGTGCATCGGTGGGGCCATTTTCCAGATGCAGCAGGCTGGGTTTGCCAAGGTCGGATTCATTTCCGAGCCCGCGCCAGGCGGCACGACGGTTCGCCAGTAATCGCGGTTTTAACAATCGCGACCTTAATTTTCAGGAGTTTTGAACGATGGCAATGAGCGGCGGCAGAGACGATGGCGAGCCGATGATGGAAATGAACATGACGCCGTTGATCGACGTCCTGCTCGTTCTCCTGATCATGTTCATCATCACCATTCCGATTCAGACCCATGCCGTGAAGGTGGATCTTCCGCAGAATGATCCCAATGCGGTTCAGCAGCCGATCGAGCCGGACAAGAACAAGATCTCGATTGATCCGACGGGTGTTGTATCGTGGAACGGGGCTCCGGTTGATGACGTGACGTTGCGGCAGTATCTCGACGCGACCACTCAGTTGTCGCCAGAGCCGGAGCTGCACTTTCAGCCGGATGCTGCTGCGCGGTATGAAACTGTCGATCGCGTCCTCGCGGTGATCAAGCGTTCGGGCGTGACGAAGCTTGGCTTCATCGGCAACGAGCAATATCGCAACGACTTCTGACCGATTGGTCGGGTTCGAGCGTAACAAAGGGCGGTCCTTCGGGGCCGCCTTTTTTTTGGGCGCAGGCACCGGGGGCGGACGATTGCCGCAATGGGAGGTCCGTTTTTACCGAGCCGCTGGGTCGGCGGATGCTGTTGCACATCAGTGTCGCTTCAACAGTGCCCCGAGCAAGCCGGCGACCATCAGTGGTGCGCAGGAGCCGGGTTCCCGACGTGCGTTTACCTTGCCCGACTGACATGCGGTTCCGTCCTTTATCCCGGATAACGCCGCGCCGGTCGATGATAGTTGCCGGTTGGTGCGGTTTCAACCCCGTCGTTCCCTCCGCATTGGCCAGGTACGGGTGATCATGACGGTGAAGAATTTGGCCTATCTGGTTCACTTACTCATGAGCGACTTGGCTGAGCATGGACTGCCGGAAGGTGCGCCGTTGCTCGGCAATCTCCGCTTCAGCCAGCATTGTGCAGGGGACGCGGGCAATTTGGCGGCTGACCAGCTGCGGATTCATCAGTGTCGAAACGACCGTCAAAGCACTGCTTCCAACGCTGAAGCTATTGCAAATACACGGCAAAATTTCCTTCTTGCCAATGTTTCACTAAAGTGACACGTTAGTGTCACAAAAGTGAAACCTCCCATCGTGGGCGGTGATTGAAGGAGAAGGAATATGCGCAATTTTGTTCGCGCGCTGATTGTCACAGGGTTGCTGGCCGTGCCGGTTGTGGCACAGGCGGCTGGTGACGATAACAATGGCTATACGCAGATCATGCAGGGCAAGCTGGCCGCGGCCGAGGCAATGCTGGTGCAGGAACACCGCGCCTTTCCGGGCGACGCCGATCTGACGCTGAACCTTGCGGCAATCTATGCCAATACGGGCCGTGTGGCCCAGGCGCGCGCGCTGTATGCCGATGTGCTGCGGCTGCCGGACCAGAGCATGATTCTGTCACGCCAGCGCACGGCATCGTCGCATTCCATTGCGACGCTCGGCCTAAAGCGGATTTCTTCGACCGAGCTGTCGGCACGCTGATTCGACGCGCCCTCAGGTAAACCAAGGTATCGGGCGGCACGCCGCCCGATCCGCGGTGCCGGGACCAGCTGGCAAGCGGTGGACCAGAAGGACGGTGCTCTTCGACTGCCGGCAAGGGCGGGCGCTCAGGAGACACTTCCATAAGCCCAGCACCCACGGGCAACAGGCGCTTAACGCATCGAGCGTTCAATCCGGATCAAAGCTTTGGCAGGGTCACGCCGCGCTGGCCCATATATTTCCCCGCCCGGTCTGCATAGCTGACCTCACACGGCTCATTCCCCTGCAGGAACAGGAACTGGCACGCGCCTTCATTGGCGTAAATGCGCGCGGGCAGGGGGGTGGTGTTTGAAAATTCCAGCGTCACATGCCCCTCCCAGCCAGGCTCCAGCGGGGTGACATTGACGATGATCCCGCACCGCGCATAGGTCGATTTGCCAAGGCAGATGACGAGAACATCGCGTGGCACGCGAAAATATTCCACCGTCCGGGCCAGCGCGAAACTGTTGGGGGGGATGACGCATACGTCAGTTTTGCGGTCGACAAAGCTGGTGGCATCGAAATTCTTGGGGTCGACGATCGCTGAATCGACATTGGTGAAGATCTTGAATTCATCGGCCACGCGCGCGTCATAGCCATAGGATGACAGGCCGTAAGAGATGCACCCGTCACGCCGCTGATTTTCGACAAAGGGCTCGATCATCCGGGTCGAAAGCGCCTGTTCGCGAATCCAGCGATCGGACATGACGGACATACAGGGCTTCTCCTTGGCGGCGGCTGCGCAACGCTTTCGCGGACAAGCAGCGCCGGGGCAAGGGGGCGATTTTATGCGGGGTGCTGGGCGATGATTTCCGCCTCGACATCGGGCAGCCGATCCTTGCCGAAAAACAGCTCGCTGCCGACCAGGAAGGAGGGGCTGCCGAACACCCCGTGATCATAGGCGGCCTGGGTGTTGGCGATCAGCCCGGCCTTGATGGCATCGTCCTGGGCTAGCGCGATCAGCCGGTCGGCAGGCAATCCGGCATCGGCCAAGGTTGCAGCGATGACGGCTGGATCGTCAAGCTTGCGGGGCGCTTCCCACATGAAATGGAACATCGCCTCGGCATAGCCGGGCAACACCCCTTCTGCATCCGCGGCGACTGCCAGACGCATCAGCTGCAGCGTGTTGACCGGGAAGTGTGGGTTCATGCGAAACGCGGTCAGCGCGTGGCGCGTGATGAAACGCTCCATCTCACGCCGTTCATAGGCCAGTTTGTGCGGGATGTTGGCAAAGGCCAGCATCGGCGCCTGATTGCCCGTGAGCTTGAACAGCCCGCCCAGCAGCACGGGCACGTACCGGAAGGCAGTGCCCGTCCTTGCTTCGATGCCCGGCAGCACGCGGTGGGCGAGATAGGCGTTGGGGCTGCCGAAATCGAAATAGAAAAGGGGGTTGGCCGTCATCACATCACCAGCTTTCACCAAAGGGGCGCAGATCGAGTTCGTGAGTCCATGCATCGCGCGTTTGGTGGTGTAACTGCCAATAGGTCTCCGCGATCGATGCCGGGTTCATCAACGTATCGGCGGGCAGGGCGGCCAGGGCTTCGGCACCGCGCGCTGCCGCCATCCGTTCGCGCACCCAGGCGGTATCCACGCCTGAATCGATCACCAAATGCGCGACATGGATGTTCTGCGGAGCCAGTTCGCGCGCCATGGACTGCGCCGTCGCACGCAGCCCGGCCTTGGCAGAGGCGAACGCTGCATAGCCCTTGCCACCGCGCATCGATGCGGTGGCTCCCGTGAAGAATATCGATCCACGGCCATGGACGAGCATCCGCCGTGCCGCCTCTCGCCCGGTCAGGAAACCGGCGTAACAGGCCATTTCCCACACTTTGCGAAACACGCGTTCAGTGGTGTCGAGCAGGGGAAACTGCACATTGGCCCCCACGTTGAAGATACAGGCGGCCAGCGGTGCGCTGGCATCGGCAGCGTCAAGAAAGGCGGCAATGCCGTCCTCTGTTCGGGCGTCGAGCGTGTGCCCGGTAAAGCTGCCCCCTGCTGCTGCAATTTCGGCGGCCAGCGCGCCGAGCTTATCGCCCTGTCGTCGCCCGCCATGGACGATATAGCCGCCCGCCGCAAAACGCCGCGCGATGGCGGCGCCGATGAAATCGCCTGCCCCGACAATCGCAACGCTGGCGTGCCCGCCTTCGACCATGCTCGCCATTGCCGTCTCCATTTTCTGCCCATTGCCCCGTGCGGCTGAGTAAGTCTTGTTTTAGAACCCAGTCAATGGCAGAATTGCGACATGCGGTGGAATGACCTTGCCTCCCACGATTGCTCCATGGCGCGCGCGCTGGCGGTGGTGGGCGATCGCTGGACGTTGCTGATCCTGCGCGATGCCTTTTTGGCGGTGCGGCGCTTTGACGATTTTCAGTCGCGGCTGGGCATCGCGCGCCGGGTGCTGGCGGAGCGGCTGGGCGGGCTGGTGGCTGATGGCATCCTGGCGAAATCAGCCTATCAGCAGCGGCCGACGCGATACGAATATCGGCTGACCGACAAGGGCCTGGCGCTGTACCCCGTCATCCTGGCGATGGTGCATTGGGGCGACGCTTTTTATGCCGGGCCGCAGGGTCCACCGATGCTGCACCGGCACAAGACCTGCGGGCATGATTTTCGCGCGGTGCTGGCCTGTTCGCACTGCGCCGAACCGGTTGCAGCGCGCGACGTTGTCGCGCATCCCCGCCCGGCGGCGACCTAGATCTGTAGCCAGAAAATATGAATCGTCATTGCGAGCGCAGCGAAGCAATCCAGCCGCGTGCTCGCGGCACGGTGGATTGCTTCGCTGCGCTCGCAATGACGGGATTGGTGTAGGTTTACGGCGTGCCGCTTTAAGGCACCGTAGTGTAAACCATACTCACGCATGTCCGTTCGGGCTGAGCCTGTCGGAGCCCTCGCCCCGCGCTTGAGCTTCTACCTCGCTCAGGGCGAACGATGGGTGGTTCAATTCAGCTGAAAATCGCCTTACCCAATGCCCAAATCAGCCGGGCCGAAAGCATCGGGCAGCAACTCGGACAGCAGGTAGCGCGTAACCGCATCGCCCTCTGCCGCGCCGCACCAGACGATGATGTCGCGGTGGCCCATTTGGGCTGCTTCGTTGATCACCTGGCGGCAGCGGCCACAGGGGCTGACGGGGGCCAGGCCGCGCGGCACGCCGCCTGCGTCCATCGCGCCGCCGGTCACGCCTATTGCCACCACGTCGCGCAGCCGGCCCGTCGCGCTCGTGTTCGCCAGCGCCACGGTTTCGGCGCAGAGCGACAGCCCGTAGCTGGCGTTCTCAAAATTCGCCGCCGTCACGATGCTGCCATCCGTCAGCAACACTGCGGCCCCCACGCCGAACCGGGAATAGGGGGCATGGGCGTTCAGCGCGGCGATGCGGGCAGCGGCGATGAGCCGGGCACCGGTTGCTGGATCGGCAAGGTTGTTGATCATGATGAGGTCACCACATTCCAATGCACCCGGCCGGGTGCGCCATCGATTCTGCGCATGTCGCTGGCCTGCCACATCCGCCAGGGGCGGGCGGCATAATCAGGCGGGAAGAAATTCTGCACGCTCCAGATTGGCCGCCGGATCGCCGCCGACACCCGGTAAGCCGCATCGAACCGCCGCGAAACCTTCAGCAGCACAGGCGTTTGGGTGTGTGTTTCGATCATCGTCACCAGTCTTTCGATCTCACCGATCACCACGTCACGCTCGGGCCGGGCAGCGCAGCCATCCTCAAAATCGATCTGGATTGCCGGCGGCAGCGAATCGCTGGTGCGCGGTACGGTGGTGTTGAAGTTATTGGCCTGGTCCGCGGCGAGCCGACACAGCGAATAGACGTGGATGGCCCCGCGCCGAAGCCCCGATGCATAAACGTCGCTCCAGTTCGCCTGGAACATCGGGTCGCGGGTGTCTGCGCCAATCGTGGCCGTGAGATACGCAAAGGATGCGCCCCCGCCGCGCACGACGGGCCATTCGATCGCGCCATCCGCTGCATCAACATCAGGGCCCTGAAACGGGTAGGATCGCGGGGCGGGATACCAGTTGATCGCAAATGACCAGGCAATCAGGGTCGCCAGCCCGATAACGACCAGTCCCACACCCAAATACCGCGCCCGCCGCTGGATGAGCCGAAGCGCCAAGCGATCAGCCCTTGATGTGCAGCACGCAAATCAGCGTGAACAGCCGCCGTGCGGTGTCAAAATCAATGTCGATCTTGCCAACCAGCCGCTCCTTCAGCAGCTCGGCGGCTTCGTTGTGGATACCCCGCCTGGCCATGTCGATCGTTTCGATCTGCTGCGGGGTGGCCGCCCGAATGGCCTGATAATAGCTGTCGCAGATCGCGAAATAATCCTTGATCGGCCGCCGGAACCGACCAAGCCCAAGCACATAGGTTTCCAGCAGCGAATCATCCTCGCGTGAGATGGAGATGGCCAGCCGCCCCTCCTCAACGCTCAGTTCGATCTTGAACGGGCCGGCATAGCCATCGGGATATTCGCGGACGGGCGCGAAAAAATTGCCCTCGATCAAATCGAAGATCGCGATTCGCCGTTCCTGCTCGATATCGGCGCTGCGCCACAATATCGTGCGTTCGTCCAGCTTGACGTCAATGATCCTTGGATCGCCCATGGGACTGCTATCGGGGTTGGCTTGCAGGGAATCAACGGGGAAGCGTTAATCAGCCTGTGCGCGGCCCCCTTTATCCACAGCTTCGCACCGCGAAAGCTTGAGCCGGGTGGCCGGGTCTGGGATGAGGGGGGATGGCATCTGCATATATTCCGTCACCGCCCAATCCGCCTTCCAGCGCGCCGCCCGTATCACCGCAATTGTCGCTGCCGCAGAATGTGGAGGCGGAAGCAGCAATGCTGGGCGCGATGATGATCGACAATCGGCTGGCGGATGATGTGATCGACCTGCTCGACCCCGAGCATTTTTATGAGCCCGTGCACGGCCGGGTGTTTGGCGCGATCAAGTCGCTGCGTAAAACTGATATGCTGGCCACCCCGGTCACCCTGCGCCCGATGTTTGAGGCGGATGAGGGGATGCGCGCGCTGGGCGGCCCCAGCTATATGGCGCAGCTGACGGGCAGCGGTGCGGGGCTGATCGGCGCGCGGCAATTTGCCAAGCAAATCTATGATCTGGCGATGCTGCGGACCTTGGTGTCGGTGGGCCGCACGCTGGTCGACCGGGCGCTCGATACCTCAGAAGAGGTCAATCCGCGCAAGCAGATTGAGGAAGCCGAGGAGGAACTGTTCAAGGTCGCCGCTGACGGGGGTGCCGAAAACACCGTCAAAAGCTTCGGCGATGCGGCCAAGATGGCGGTGAAAATGGCTGAGCGCGCGCTGAACGCCGGCGGCAACCTGTCCGGCATCACGACCGGTCTTGATTCGGTGAACGCCAAGATGGGCGGCATGCACCACAGCGATCTGATGATCCTGGCTGGGCGTCCCGGCATGGGCAAGACCGCGCTTGCCACCAACATTGCCTTCAACGCCGCGCAACGCTGGATGCGGGACATGGCCGATGGCATTCCGCCTGACCGGTCGGTGGGCACCAAGGTCGCGTTTTTCAGCCTGGAAATGTCGGCTGATCAGCTCGCCACCCGTATCCTGTCCGAACAATCCCGGATCAGTTCGGAACGGCTGCGCATGGGCAAGATCAACAATGCCGAGATGAGCCGGCTGGTGCAGGCATCGATGGAGCTGCAGCACCTGCCGCTGTATATCGACGATACCGCCGGGCTGACCATCGGCGCGCTCCACACCCGGATGCGGCGGCTGCAGCGGCGGCACAATAATGAGATTGGGCTGGTGGTCGTCGACTACCTGCAGCTGTTGCAGGGCAGCGGGCGCAGTTCGAACGACAACCGCGTGCAGGAGATATCCGAAATCAGCCGGGGGCTGAAGACGATGGCGAAGGACTTGAACGTCTCCGTCATGGCGCTCTCCCAATTGAGTCGCGCGGTGGAACAGCGCGAGGATAAACGTCCCCAGCTTTCCGATCTGCGCGAATCGGGCTCGATCGAGCAAGACGCCGATATCGTTATGTTTGTGTACCGCGAGGATTATTACATCGCGATGCATGAGCCGGAACGCCCGGTCGCAAACAGCACGGCGGACGTGCAGGACAAGCACGCCAAATGGTCGCAAACCTATCAGGAAAAGGCCGGGCTATCCGAACTGATCATCGCCAAGCAGCGCCATGGTGCAACCGGCAAGGTGACGCTAGCGTTTGAAGCGGAGTTCACCCGGTTCAGCGATGCGGCGTTGCAGGGGTTTAATCCTTAGGATCGCGGGAAACGGGACGGATGCGCCAGCTGTTCAGCCAGTCTTTGGTGTCGCGGAGCCGCTGGGCGGTGCTGCTGATGCTTGCCGCCGCGCTGTCTGGCTGCGGGCTGGTGCGCCGGGCGATGTATCAACCCGGCGGTTCAGCGGTTGATATCCGCAGCCGTAATTTGACGGTGGTGCCGGAAGAAATCGCCGTCACGACCAGCGATCACCTGACGCTGAAGGGCTATTATTGGCCGGGCGCAAAGGATGATCCCGACACGGTGCTGTTCTTCCACGGGCGCGGATCGAACCAGGCGATTGCGGCCAAATACGCGCAATATATTGTCGGTCGCGGCGACAATGTGCTGGTGGTCTCGTATCGCGGGTTTGGTGGCAATCCCGGATCGCCCTCCCGCATCGGCATTTTGCGGGATGCGGAAGCATTTGTTGCCGAGGCGGTTCGGCGGACGGGCCAGGCCAGCCGTTTATGGTTCGTTGGCCATTCGCTGGGCGG
>JBBQDD010000081.1:0-8813 GCA_038319335.1 Sphingomonadales bacterium | reverse complement strand
GCAGTGTTTTGATGCATGCCATCATTCTGTTTGCGATGTCGGCGGTGGCGGCGGTTTGGGCATGGACTGGCTGGCGCCGCAGCCCCGCTTGAACTTGTCCGGCTTGACGAACCCCCATTCGACGCGCGACGACAGCGTCATGCTGACCAAGAGCGAGCGCTGGTGGGACGGACCCTGGCCGTGGCTGATTTACCTCGTCTTTTATCCCATGCCGTGGATTTGGCGCACACCAACCCAGTTCCAATTCATCGCGTCGGTGATCGGCATCTCGGTTTTCCTGCCGCTCTATTTCGTCAGCCACCGGTTGAACGGCGTTCGGTTGATCGGCGCAGTGGCTGCGATCTTCATAATCGGTGCAGCACTTGCGCCACTCGGCGGCAGTTGGACGGTGTTTGTGATCTATGCCGGGGCTGCGGTTGGACGATTGCAGCCTGCCCGCCACGCTATCCTGGCCATCGGCACGATCGCGCTCGCAACCGCCGGGGTGGCGACGGCACTGGGCCAGCCCACTTTGTGGTGGCTGCCTGGCGCATTGCTGGTGGTGATGACGGGTGGTGCCACGATATCGCGCGAGGCATTCTACGCCCGCACCCAGGCATTGCTGGCCAGCCAGGAAGAGGTTCGCCGCCTGGCCGGGACGGCAGAACGCGAGCGGATTACGCGCGACCTGCACGATGTAGTGGGGCGCACGCTGACGCTGGTGGCATTGAAAGCCGATCTGGCGGGAAAGCTTGTCCGCGGCGATGCGGCAGCGGCAGAGGCGGAATGCCGCGCCATTGCAGCACTCGCCCGCGAGGGACTGGCCGAGGTGCGCGCGGCGCTTGCCGGGCAGGCAGGGGGTAGCCTGGCGCATGAGGCGGCAGCATCCAGCGCAGCATTGGAAGCGGCATCGGTCGCCCCGCACATTAGTGGGGATTTTGATGCGATCCCGTCGGACGCCGGGGCCGTGCTGGCGATGACGTTGCGCGAGGCGGTGACTAACGTGATCCGCCATGCCGGGGCACGGCGCTGCACGATCGCGCTGTCGATAGCGGGCAGCGAGGCGCGGCTGGCGGTGTCCGATGACGGGCATGGCCGCAGCTTTACCGAGGGGCGCGGGCTCACCGGCATGCGGCAGCGGCTTCAGGCAGCGGGCGGATCGCTGACCATCCAGCCCGGCACCGGCGGCTTGCAACTGATCGCGACGGTGCCTGCATGATCCGCATCGTGCTCGCCGAGGATCAGGCGATGGTGCTGGGCGCGATTGCCGCGCTGCTGAACATGGAACCCGATCTATCGATCATCGGCCGGGCGGCGGATGGGGCCGCCGCGATCGATCTGGTCCGGTCGCTGGCCCCCGACATTTTGCTGACCGATATTGAGATGCCGCAGCTCAGCGGGCTCGATGTGGCGCTGGTGATTGCCGAGGAACGGCTGGCGACGCGGACCGTGATCGTCACCACTTTTGCACGGCCCGGCTATCTTGCCCGCGCCCGTGCCGCCGGTGTGCGTGGCTATCTGCTCAAGGACACGCCGGTCGAACAACTGGCAGCGGCGATCCGGGTGGTCGCGGCGGGCGGCACCTTCATTCCTGCGGAACTTGCCGAGACGGCCTGGCAGGCAGGTGCCGACCCGCTAACCCCGCGCGAGCGCGATGCCCTGCGGCTGGCGGAGGAGGGCATGTCGAACAAGGAGATTGCGCGGCGGCTCGATCTGTCGCCGGGCACCGTCCGCAACTATCTGTCCGACGCCGCCGGCAAGCTTGGCGCGTCGAACCGGATCGAGGCGGGTCGCATTGCCAGGACGAATGGCTGGCTTTGACGCCTGACGTGCGCGAAATACAGGTCGTCATTGCGACCCCGGACTTGAGCCGGGGGGAGCAATCCAGCGTCACCGCGCGCGGCCCGGCTGGATTGCTTCGCTACGCTCGCAATGACGGGGTAATTCGGGTTTACCGCTAGCAATGCTATTTTGGCGGAGACGAGATTCTCAACATAAGGCCCGTCACCCTGAACTTGTTTCAGGGTCCATCGTGCCACAAGTCCCGTCGCCAGTGCGGTAAGGTGGTTGCTGAAACAAGTTCAGCATGACGGATAAGTTTTGCGATGAATTTCAGTTCCAGCTGACTAGCGCGGTACGAGACCGCTTCCATGCTGCCTGTCACGCACCACGGGTGACACTTGTCACTTCGCCGTCCTGATCAGCCCTCGTAGTTTTCCCCCAGTCTCAGGTTCGTCCAAACTCCAAGGGGTCGTTATGATGAAAATTCACCGCGCCGCATTGCTGCTCTCCTGCGCTGTCGCCGCACCGGCTTTCGCCCAGTCGACACCAGCCCCGCCACCCCAGACGCTGATTCGCAATGTCACCGTGTTCGACGGGCTGCAGAAACAGGCCCCACGCTCCGTGCTGATCAAGGGCGGCAAGATCGCCGACAGCAATTTTCGCGGCAAGGTGACCCCGACGATGCGGATCGTTGACGGGCGCGGCAAGACATTGCTGCCCGGCCTGATCGACAGCCATGTCCACGCCTATCAGGGCCAGGACGATGCGCTGCTGTTCGGCGTTACCACCCAGCTCGATATGTTCAGCCCGCCAGACTCGACCCGCGACGTGCGCGCGCGGATGGCGCGCAGCGACAATGCGGCGATGGCGGACATCTTCACTGCGGGATTTCTGGCCACCGTGCCCAAGGGCCATGGCACCGAATATGGTCTGCCCGTCCCAACGCTGACCAAGCCGGAGGAGGCCGATGCCTGGGTCGCCGCGCGGATTGCGGAAGGATCAGACTATATCAAGATCGTCGATGAACCCGGCACGATCATCGGCCGCGCGGTGCCGACGCTCGACGTGCCGACCATTCGTGCGCTGGTGGTGGCAGCGCACAAGCGCGGCAAGCTGGCGGTGGTGCATGCGCAAACGCTGGCGACAGCCACCGAATCGATCGAGGCGGGCGCAGACGGGCTGGTGCATCTGTTCGCCGACAAGGATGGCGGGGCGGCCTTTGCCAAGCTGGCGAAGGACAAGGGCGTCTTCATCGTCCCCACCTATGCCGTGCTGGAAGTGTTCAGCGGTCGATCAGGCACGGCGAGCCTGCTCACGAACTCGGAGCTGTCAGGATTGTTGCCCAAGCCAGCTTTGGATGCGGTGCGGCAATCGTTCGGACCGGATCGATCGGCCAAGCTCGATCCGATCGAAGCGGCCAATCTTGGCGCGCTGGTGAAAGCGGGCGTGCCGATCCTGGCGGGCACGGATGCGGGCAACCCGGGCACCTGGTATGGGCTGAGCCTGCACCGCGAAATGGATTTGCTGGCAAAGGGCGGCCTGAGCGCCGCACAGGTGCTGACGGCGGCAACGGCAGCCCCCGCCAAGGCATTCCGGCTTACCGACAGGGGGCTTATCGCCAATGGCCTGAAGGCCGATCTGGTGCTGGTGGAGGGCGATCCGACACTGAACATCGCCGCCGTCCACAACATCGTCGAGATCTGGAAGGATGGTGTCTCCGCCAATTCACTACGCGCGGCGCGGCGCATGGCAATCGCCAAGCAATCGACCGCCGCCGGCCCGCCCCCCGTCCCCCTGCCAGCCGATGGGCGGATCGCCCAGTTCAGCACCGTGGACGGCAAGGCCGTGGTCAAATCGCCATTTGGCGCTGGGTGGGACATCTCCACCGATTCAATCATGGGCGGCAAATCGACCCTGACGATCACCGCCAGCGGCATCGCCGCGAACGGCCAGCCAGCACTCACCCTGACGGGGGAAGTCAATCCGGGCTTTATCGCGCCATGGGCGGGCCTTGCCTTTTACCCTGGCGCAAAGCCGTTTCAGCCTGCCAACATCAGCAGTGCGAAATTGCTGCGGTTCTGGGCGCGCGGCGAAGGCAAGGGGCTGGCGGTGATGGGGTTTTCCACCGCTGGCGGGCAACGGCCGGGCGTCTTCCCGATCAGCGTGACAAAGGACTGGGCTGAGGTGACCGTGCGGTTCGACCAGCTCGCCAATTTCGATGCAGCCAGCGCCCAGATGCTGCTGATTGGCGCCACCCAGCAGGACGGCACCTTTCGCCTGGACATCGCCGATGTGCGGTTGGCTGTGGAGTAACTAATGTCTGAGCAGTAATGCCCGGGAAGGCGCGCGTTTATCATGATCAGTGTGGCTGTTCCGCCTGCTGGTTTGTGGCGCGTTCGCTTCGTCCGCAAACCGATGATTAGTCCAATCAACCTACCACGATAGGCTATCCCAGCTTCTGGGAAATGAGCAATGGGACGCCCACCTCTTGATTCTGCGTTCGCGGGACGTCGTCCTAGGACTGAGGGGGATCTGCTCAGCGCAAACGGGCGCTGAAGCAGCAACAAATATGGGCGATACGCTTTTGGTTGGACCAGCAGCAAACTGGCTGGACGGGGACTTTGCCGCCGACGCGCCCAACTGCAAATGGGTATGCGGCATCAACTGTATCTGGACATCCTAGGGGCGGCTCTACCTGGCCGTCATTCTCGATCTGCCCTTCGACTGCCTGCAAGGGCGGGCGCTCAGGATAAACGGCGCCGACGCGTCGTGGGCTGGGCGGTAAGCGACCGCATGAAGAAGGATCTGGAAATCCGGGCGCTGGGTATGGCGGTGCCCTTACACCAGCCACCGCAGGGCTGCCTTTTCCATCCCAACCGCGGCAGCCAATATTGTTCTCATGATTATCAAAAGAAGGCGCAGGCCTATGGCCTGCGGACTTCGATGACCGGCAACGGCAATTGCTACGATAGTGCCTCTGTCGAGACGTTCTTTAAATCCCTGAAAGCCGAACTCATTTGGCGGCAGAGATGGCCAACGATGCGGCAGGCGACAGCGGGCATCTTTCTATACATCAACGGGTTCTACAACACCCATCGCCGTCATTCCTATCTGGGCGGAATCAGCTCGCTCGCGTTCGCAGCCGAGGTAGCATTGTGAGACGGCTGACCGGCACGAAACCGGTACGAGTCCAACCTGTCTTGCGGCGCAGCATTAGAGTGATAAGCTCTGCCATTGATGGGGGGCTTTGATGGCGCGAGACATGATCCAGCCGGACGTCGCTCAGTCATCCGAGGTGCTCATTCGGCAGCTCTATGATGAGCTCCACATCATCGCCCGACGGGAGCATCGCCGCGCGGGCAGCCCGTTGACACTGCAACCCACGGCCCTGGTCGGGGAAGTTTATCTGAAAATCCGGCACCGTGCCGATTGGCAGAGCAAGTCGCACTTTCTGGGGTGCGCGGCCACGGCGATGCGCCATGTGCTGGTCGATGCGGCCCGTGCGCGGCTTTCCGCCAAGCGCCACGGCCAACGCGAAAGCATGACGGGTGCGCTCGCAGAGATTGCCAGCCAGGTAAGCGATGACGAGGAAATGGTGCGCCTGGGCGATGCGCTGGCCGCGCTGGCGCGGCACGATCCGCTATTGGCCAAGGTGGTCGATTGTCGCTTCTTCGTCGGCCTAGATGAAGTCGAAACCGCCAGCGTGCTGGGCGTTTCGGATCGCACCGTGCGGCGGTGGTGGACCCGGGCACGCGCGTGGATTTACGACCAGATGACGGTGCCCACGGCCTGATCGATCCGAGGTATGGCCTAAGGCAGTTTTTCGATGCGGGCGGCGATTTTGCCAATGGCTTGCAGCCCATAGGTTCCCGCCGGGCCCATGGCGGTAAACCCGGCCTTTGCCCGCGCGACAGCGGCCTGCGCTGCGGGTTTGTCGCCCTGCTTAAAGGCCACCAGCGCTTCTGTAAGCCCAAGCTGGGGGGTCAGCGGATTGGGCGTCGGCAACGCCTTCATCGCCGTTCTGGATGCCGCCAGTTGAGCGGCTGCCGGGCCCACTTCGCCGAGTTCGGCCAAGGTCTGGGCGAGCGCGAGGTTGAGGACGATGACGGGGATTGAATTGTCACCCAGGAAACGGATCGCCAGCGGCCGTGCCTCCAGCAGCGAGACGCGCGCTTCGGCAAAGCGGCCATTGGCCAGCTGCGCCTTGGCCAGTTGCGAAAGATCGACCGCCAGACCCGCTGTCTCGCCATAAAGGCGGCGGCGGCGCTCGACGATGCTGGTTGAAATCCGTTCCGCGCTGGCCGCATCCCCCTGTCGCAGCCGGACGGCACCCCGCAGCTGATCGATCCCCAGCGCCTGGATTGTATCGTTCTGGCCGGGCTCGGCGAGCACGCGATCAGCGCGCGTGAAAATGCCATTGGCATCATCAAGCTGGTTCGCCTCGATCAGGTAGACCAGCAGGTTGTTATACATCGTCAACAGGCCGCTGTCGTTTGCGGCCAGTGATCGTTCCGCAGCTGGCAGATTGTCCGTCAGCAGTTTGATGGCGGCTGGATAATCGCCCTTTCGCCGCGCCATTGCCGCGCGGGTGCGCACGATTTGCAGCAGATTCGCCGCATTTCGCTCTCGATCGAGCGACATTGTGCGCTCAGCAGTGTCCAGCAAGCCGCCAATATCGTCTTTTTCGCCCAGTGAGAGCGCCACATCGGCCAGATTGGCCTGCATCAATGCCGTTACGTCAGGGCTGTCGGCACCGATTTTGCGCTGCAGAGCGCTTGTCAGCAGATCATAGCTGCCCTTGGCGTCCTGCATATTCACATACATGTCGCTGAGCGCATTCACCGTAGCGCCTGATCGCCCGCTGCGATCGAGCGTTGCCAGCATGCGCAGCGCGGATTCGTCCAGCGTCTGCTTCAGCGTCAAATCACGCGAATACCCGGTTTGCCCGAACATCAGCGTCAGCGTTTGAACGATGGAATCGGATCGGCGCGCTTCTGCCAGCGCATTATCGCGCTCGATGGCGGTGCGCTGCGCCTGCAGGGCAATGCCGGCTGCGCCGCCGGCCAGCGCCAGGATAACGGCGGTTACCCCCGCTATTCCCCACCGATTGCGGCGCATGAATCGACCAAGCCGGTAGCGCCGCGAACCCTCCCGCGCGCACCGGCATTGCGGATTCGAAGCGCTGAATATCATCGGACAGTTCGGTAACCGACCCGTAGCGGGCATGCGGATCCTTGCGGAGCGCCTTCAGCACAATCGCGTCCAGATCGCCGCGGATGCGCGAACTGGGGATGGCCGCGGCATGCGGTGCCGCAACGCGACTTGGCGGGGTGGCGTCCTCCTGCGCCACCCGGCGGATCAGCATCGATAGCGTGCTGCCCTTGCCGCCCCAGGGCGTGGTACCGGTCAACAACCCGTACAGGGTCAATCCCAGCGCGTGAATATCGGTCGCGACGGTAACGGTGGCGTTGCCCAGCTGTTCCGGAGCCGCATATTCCGGCGTCATCAGCGCGCCAGTCGCGGTGGCCGTGACGGATTCGCTCGATTCCGCCAGCAGCTTGGCAATGCCGAAATCCAGCAGTTGCACACGACCCTGGGTGTCCACCAGGATATTTGACGGTTTTAGATCGCGGTGCACGATTAGGTTGGCGTGGGCATATGCAACCGCGTCGCAGACTTGGCGGAAAACCCGCAGACGGCGTTCTAATGAGGGGCGTTCGGCGGCGATCCACGCATCAATCGGCTGGCCGTCAACAAAGGACATTGCCATCCATGGTCGACCGTCGGGCGTGACTCCGCCGTCGATCAGGCGCGCGATGCCGGGGTGGTCGAGCCGCGCGAGCATCCGCCGTTCGCGCGCGAACAATGCCTCGTTCGGGACGACATCGACCCGCAAGACCTTCAGCGCGACCCGCTGTTCAAAGGCGACATCGGCGCGCCGGGCCAGATAGACCTCGCCCATGCCGCCACGGCCGATCAGCCGTTCGATCTCAAAACCACCCACCCGCGCGCCCGCCGCGATGGACGCGCGCGCCAGCGGCTCCGGATCTTCCATCGCGGGCGCTGGCGCATCGAGGATGCCGCGCCGCGACGATGCCTCCAGCAGCGCCACCGTCCGTTCGGCGATCGCGGGTGACAGTCGCGCCATCGCCGCGCGGCGCGCATCGCCGTCCAATGGTTCCAGGGCATCAAATGCTTCCAGCACCTGTTGCAGGTCTGGCTCATCGTCAGTTTGCATATTGCCCCCAATTACGCGCTTGCCCGCACCCTAGTCGGCAGGCCCGGCCTGCCAAGGGAATATTTCTGCATTGTGTCCGTTTTCGCCCGGACAAGCCGTTCTTTCCAGCAAGAGGGTGACAGGACGATGGACATGCAAGCAATGAAAGCGCCGCAGCTACCTGGGCAGCAACCCGGGCAGCTACCCGGGCGGGGAAACGGGCGGGCAAACGGGCGGCGAAGCGGATGGATAATCCCGGTCGCGCTGTTGATGGGCTCGCCCGCTATTGCCCAGGTGGTCGTGTTGAACAGCCAGCCTGCCGTCGCGTCTGATTCAAACGCGGGCAAGCTGCTGACGGTGGTATCCCGCAATTCGCATGGGCTGCGCGTATCAATCCGCACCAAGCCTGCGATCACGATGATCTGTGACGAGCGCACGCCCTCCACCAGCTGTGCGGCGTGGGTGAAAACGGGCCAGCGCGTTGTGGTTGATCTGCACCGCCCGCCAACGCCGCAAACCCCGCCCGGCGATGGTGCCGCGCCGACAGCAGCCGAATGGGGCCATGGTTGCCCGGGCACGGTGGCCGGTGACGCATGTATCGTCATGATGACGGACAACCGGACGATATCCGTCGACTGGGCAAAGTGACGGCCAGCAGGTGACCGCTGGATCGCGCGCCCTTTAACGCCAGCCATGCCCTAACGCCGATCATGCCCTAACACCGGTCACGCCCAATCATGCAGTCCTGCGGATCGCCAGGCAGGCGGGCGGGCGGGCGCGCGGCGATGCACACCGCCGCCCCGCGCCCGCCCCCCCGCCCCCCAGCCCGCTGCCG